>JAVXWV010000785.1:0-9547 GCA_032230775.1 Mycobacterium sp.
ATGTCCTCGGGCGCTGCCGCAGTGGTGCTGTTGAACCGCGGCACCGATGCCGGGCAGGCCTACACGACCGCCGCGGATCTGGGCCTGCCGCGGGCGAGCGAGTACGAGGTCCGTGATCTCTGGGCACACAGCTCGACGATGACGCAGGCCACCGTCGACACGTGGGTGCCGCCGCACGCCGCGAAGATGTTCATCGTGACGCCCCGCTGACGCGCACCCATGTGCGAAACCAGTGGTCGAATGGGCCCAAGATCACGATATCCGCGATGAAGCTGCGCCATCACCGCGGAATTCCTACGATGAGCCATGCCTTCTGGGACGGTCAGCCCGCAGTCGGACATGAATGTCGCTGCGCCGGTTGGCGATCCACAGATCGAGCTGGTCGGCGTCCGTAAGGTATATGGCGATAGCCATAACGGGACCGTTGCCGTCGAGGGTGCGGACCTGACGGTCGGCGACGGCGAACTGTTCGCCATCCTCGGCCCGTCGGGCTCGGGTAAGACGACGGTGTTGCGGATGATCGCGGGGTTCGAGCAGCCCACCGCGGGGGTGATCAGGCTCGGCGGCATCGACGTGACCGCGTTGCCTGCACGCCACCGCGACGTCAACACCGTATTCCAGGAGTACGCGCTGTTCCCTCACATGACGGTGGCGCAGAACGTCGAGTACGGGCTGAAGGTCAAGGGCGTGCCCAAGGCCGAACGCAGGCGCCGGACCGCCGACGCGCTCGACATGGTGCGACTGACCGACCTGGCGCCGCGGAGCCCGGCGCAACTATCGGGTGGACAGCGTCAGCGCGTCGCGCTGGCGCGAGCATTGGTCGGACGGCCGCGGGTGCTGCTGCTCGACGAGCCGCTCGGCGCGCTGGATCTCAAGCTGCGTGAGCAGATGCAGATAGAGCTGAAAGAAATCCAGCGCGAAGTCGGCATCACGTTCATCATCGTCACCCACGACCAGGACGAGGCGTTGACCCTGTGCGACCGGCTCGCCGTATTCAACGACGGGCGCATCGAGCAAGTCGGCAATGCCCGCGACGTCTACGAGAACCCGGCCAACCGTTTCGTCGCCGATTTCGTCGGCACCTCCAATGTTCTCGACGGCGCCGCCGCCGAGGCGTTGACGGGCCGGCCGGGGATATACGTCATCCGGCCCGAACGCATCGGCGTGTTCCGGCTCGGTACCGATGCCATGCCTGGGGTGCGCACGGTCGAAGCCACGGTGTCCGAAATCATCTATGCCGGCCCGACGACGCGCGTCGCCGCGATCGCAGCGCCCGGCATCACACTGACCGCCACCGTCCTCACCGCCAGCACCTGGCTGCCCCCAGACCTGCACCACGGAACGCCCATCACGCTGGCGTGGCCCGAAAAGGCCGTCCACAAATTGAAATTCGAGGAGAAGCCATGACATCCACCGCCGTGCGAATCGGTCTTACGCTCGCCGCGTGCGCCGCTCTTGTCGTCGCGTGTTCGAGCTCGGAGAAGTCCGGCGGCACCGGCGAGACACCGCCGAAGCTCGAGCCGCTCTCGGCGCTCGGGAACGGCGAGGGCCAGCTGAACCTCATCGCGTGGGCGGGCTATGCCGAGGACGGCTCCAACGACAAGACCATCGACTGGGTGACGCCGTTCGAGCAGAAGACGGGGTGCAAGACCAACGTGAAGATCGGCAACACCTCCGACGAGATGCTTCAGTTGATGCGGACCGGCCAGTACGACGGGGTCTCGGCATCGGGCGACGCGTCGCTGCGGCTCATTTACGCCGGCGACGTCGCGCCGGTCACCACCGACCTGGTACCGAACTACGCCACGATCTCGTCCTTCCTCAAGGACAAGCCGTGGAATTCGGTGGACGGCCAGATGTACGGCATTCCGCACGGCTGGGGTGCCAATCTGCTGATGTACAACCTTGACGTGGTGCGTGACGCGCCGGACTCGTGGGGTGCCGTGTTCACCGACGCGGGCAAGTACAAGGGCAAGGTGACGGCCTACGACTCACCGATCTACATCGCCGACGCGGCGCTGTACCTGTCCAAGACCAAGCCGGAACTCGGCATCAAGGACCCGTACTCGCTGACTACCGAACAACTGGACGCCGCAGTCGATTTGCTCAAGCAGCAGCGTGAGAACGTGAGCGAGTACTGGTCGGACTACACCAAAGAGGTGCAGGCGTTCGAATCCGGCACCTCGGTGATCGGGACCACGTGGCAGGTGATCGCCAACACCATCGGTGACGACAACAAGGTTCAGGTCAACGCGATCATCCCCAAGGAGGGCTCCACCGGATGGTCGGACACCTGGATGCTCTCGTCGAAGGCAGCCCACCCGAACTGCATGTACAAGTGGATGGACTGGATCACTTCCCCCGAGGTCAATGCGCAGGTCGCAGAGCACTTCGGCGAGGCGCCCGCGCAGACCAAGGCGTGCGAGCACACCAGCCAGAAGGACTTCTGCGACATCTACCACGCCACCGATGCGAAGTACGCCGGCGAGATCCACTACTGGACCACACCGCAGAAAAAGTGCGTCGACGGCAGCGGCAACAACTGCACGGCCTACACCGAGTGGGTCGACAAGTGGCAGCAGATCAAGGGTTGACAAAAGCCGGCGTCAGGCTGCCGATATCGGCTGCACGCCGGCTCAGCCTCGCGCTCCTGCTTGTGCCGCCGATGGCCTGGCTGGTGGTGGTGTATCTGGGTTCGCTTGCTGTGCTGCTGGTTTCGGCATTCTGGACCACCAATGAGTTCACCGGTGCGGTGGTGCGCACCTTCACCAGCGACAACATCGTGCGGGTGCTCACCGACGCGGTGTACCGGACCGCGACCGTGCGCACCGTCTCGGTCGCGTTGGTCGTGACCGTCTTGTGCGTGGTTCTTGCGGTGCCGTTGGCCTTCTACATGGCCAAGGTCGCCTCACCCAGGGTGCGACTGGCGTTGGTGGTGGCGGTGACCACACCGCTGTGGGCGAGCTACCTGGTCAAGGCCTACGCCTGGCGGGTGATGCTCTCGCCGGAGGGGCCGATGTCGTGGGCGACGGGGTACACCCCGGGCTATGGACTGGTCGCCACGGTCGTCACGCTGACGTATCTGTGGTTGCCCTACATGGTGATTCCGGTGTTCGCGGCGTTCGAACGCGTCCCCGATTCGCTCGTCGACGCGAGCTCGGATCTGGGCGCATCTCATTTCGCGACGCTGCGCATGGTCGTTGCGCCGCTGGTGTTCCCCGGCATCGCGGCCGGCTCGATCTTCACGTTCTCGCTGTCGCTGGGCGACTACATCGCTGTGACGATCGTCGGTGGCAAGACCCAGATGCTCGGCAACATCATCTACGGCCAACTCGTCACCGCCAACAATCAGCCGCTGGCCGCTGCACTGTCGATCATTCCCCTGGTCGCGATCATCGCCTACCTGCTGGCGATGCGCCGCACCGGTGCGCTGGAGAACGTCTGATGCTGTCGACTACAGCCCGCCGAGTGGTACGGGGATGGACGATGTTGGTCCTGGTATTCCTCTACGCCCCACTGCTCTTGGTGGTGATCAACGCCTTCAACGCCTCGCGCTCGTTCGCGTTCCCACCCACCGGCTTCACCCTGCAATGGTGGGTCGCCGCGGCCAACAGCGAGGGGATGTGGAAATCGCTTGCCAATTCGGCGGTGGTCGGCCTTGGCGCGACGGTGATCGCCCTCGTGCTCGGCACGATGGCCGCGTTCGCCGTACAGCGCTATGCGTTCTTCGGTCGAAACGTCGTGAGTTTCCTTGTGGTGTTGCCGATTACGTTGCCGGGCATCGTCACCGGCATCGCGCTCAACGCCACGTTCACCTCGGCGTTGGGCGTGACGCTTGGCCTGGCGACCGTGATCGTCGGCCACGCGACATTTTGCATCGTCATCGTGTTCAACAACACCCAGGCCCGGTTGCGCCGACTGGGCACCAGCCTCGATGACGCGTCGGCCGACCTCGGTGCGTCACCGTGGCAGACGTTCAGGTACGTGACCTTTCCGATGATGCGCGGCGCGATGGTGGCCGGCGCCATCCTGGCGTTCGCCTTGTCCTTCGACGAGATCGTCGTCACGACATTCACCGCGGGCCCGACCATACAGACCCTGCCGATCTGGATCTTCGGAAATCTGTTCCGCCCCAACCAGGCTCCAGTGATCAATGTGGTTGCCGCCGCGCTCACACTGGTCGCGATCATCCCGGTATGGCTCGCGCAGCGGTTCGGTGGCGATCCGGCCACGACGCGGGTGTAGCCGCTTACTGTGCCTTAGGGTCCCAGGCCCCGCTCAGCAGAATTCCGGCGGTGTACTCCGACACCGCGGTCACCGTCTGCTCCCGGATGGCCTCGTCAAGGCGGTGGGCAACCACCTTGTAGCCCAAATCGCGGTAATCAAGCACGATTCGGCTCAGTTCGGCCAACTCCTCGGGGAGGGGAACATGGTTCGCTCCGAACCGCGCGGTGTACAGATCCTCCAACGCGTGGAAGAAATCGGCTGCCAAGTTGTCGATCGACTCCCGGGTCGAGTCGAATATCCGCAGAATCGCACGCAGGTACGGCACCGGATCTCCTGTGCGCGCGACGATGGCACCCATCGCCCTGTCGACCAGCACCACCTCGCCGTCGACGAGCTTGGCCAGGCCGTAGTCGATCAGCCTGCGCGCCTCGTCGCAATCCGGGTCGATGCCCGCGGCGGGCGTGTCGCTCGACACCACCCGCCCCTCGTCGCCCTCGTCGGCCCGCGGGCCCAGGATGGCTTGCTGAATGCCCAAGATGTCGGCCAGATCGGCGCCCTCGCGCATGCTCGCGAAGAACTCCGCGATGTGGGCGGAGTTGAACCCCCTGCGAAGCAGTTGATTGATGGTCTTCAGCTGAGAGAGGTGGTAGTCGTCGTAGTAGGCCGACCGGCCGACCCGCCGCGGCGGGTCGAGCAGACCGCGCTCCCGATAGGCGCGGATATTTCGGGCGCTCACACCCGACATGCGCGCCAAATCATCCAACCGGTACTCAGCCAACGCGACGCCCCCCGGTCTTGTCCGGGGTGCGCGTCGGCTTTGCACCGTGACAATTCATGCGACCACTTTAGCCGCAGGATGTCCTTTGCGAGCGAAGGTCGTGATCGCTGAGGTGCTGTTTGCTAGCTATCCGAGGTACACGCGCCTATCTGGGAAGATGATGTGTAATCGTCCATCGCACCTGACGTGAGCCCGCAACTTCAGCCAACTCAATTCCGTCGGTTGCAGTGCGCGCTCCGGTGAGTGATTTCACCGCCGTGGAATTGGCATCGTCGCGACCCGGTGCGCGATGATGGAGTCCCAATGCGTCTTCGAAGACGTCAGGTCAAAAGTTTCACGGAGTGAAAGGTTCGGTGTGCGTCCCTGGATCGTCTGGGCCACCGGACTACTCGCGTACATCGTCGCCGTTCTCGACCGCACCACCCTTGGTGTTTCAGGTCTGGACGCCGCCGACCGCTTCGGCGCCAGCCCCGGTGTGCTGTCCACGTTCGTGGTCCTTCAGATCGTGGTGTATGCCTGCGCACAGGTGCCTGCCGGACTGCTGCTCGACCGATTCGGCTCCAAGGCGCTGATCCTAGTCGGCGCAGCCCTGATGGCGTCGGGCCAGCTGGTGCTGGCGTTCACCGAGTCCCTACCCGCGGCGATTGCGGCGCGCGCGGTGCTGGGCCTCGGAGACGCGTTGACGTTCATCTCCGTGCTCCGACTGGTGCCTCACTGGTTCTCGGCTCGGCAGGTTCCCTTGGTGACACAGCTGACTGGCATCTGCGGGCAGCTGGGCCAGGTGCTGTCGGCCATTCCGTTTTTCAGCCTGCTCACCGGTGAGGGCTGGACCGTTGCCTACGTTTCCGTCGCGGCCATCGGGGTGCTGTCGATGGTGCTCACCATCGCGCTGATCAAGAACACACCGAACGGTCGCGCGGTGCCGACGCAGACCATGTCGATCCGGGAGACGCTGGCCAGTGTCAAGACTGTATGGCTCCGTCCGGGGACGCGGCTCGGCTTCTTCACCCACATGGGCACCCAATTCTCCGTCACGGTGTTCGCGTTGATGTGGGGCGTCCCGTATCTGACAGTGGCCCAGGGCCTTTCGCCGGGAGCGGCGGGAGGCCTGCTGGCGATCTCGGTCGTCGCCGGCATCTGCGCAGGAATCGCGATCGGGATCTTCACCGGTCGTAAACCCCACCGGCGGTCACGTCTGGTGTTGGCCATCATCGGCAGCAATGCGGTGGCCTGGACGGTGGTGCTGGCGCTGCCCGGTCAGGCGCCGCTCTGGCTGCTGGTCGTGCTGATCGTCGTGATCTCGGTCGGCGGCCCGGGCTCGATGGTCGGCTTCGACTTCGCGCGCACGTTCAATCCGAGCGCGACGCTTGGCACCGCCCAGGGCATGGTCAACATGGGTGGCTTCGTCGCCTCGCTGTTGGTCATGCAGGCGATGGGCATGATTCTGGATGCCGCGGGAGACTTCTCGTTCGAGTCGTTCCGGCTCGCGTGGACGGTGCAGTATGCGGTGTGGGTCTTGGCCGTGGTCGGAATCGTGATCACCCGCCGCAAGGCGCGCCGGCTGATGAAGGTGGAGCAGGAACGCATGCTGCTGGAGAGCTTCGACGCCCACGCGTCGCCGCCCTAGGACAGCGTGCCCCCGCCCCGCTCCGCGACGATCCTCGCGATGGCCTCCGCGGCATGCCGATGCCCCAGTAGTTCGTAGCCGACGACCGTCACCATCGGGGCCAGGGTGACGACCAGCAGGCAGTTGGCCATCGAGATCCCGGCGTCAGCGAGCCAGACGGCGGCGAGCAGGACCACCGCGGTCACCACGAGGAGCAGGAGGTGGAAGGTGTCCACCGTCCGCATCAGCAGCCCGTACAGCAGGTAGATGGACGCGATGTACGTCGCGACGGGCACCGCCACCGACAGCACCGTCTCGACCGAACTCAGTTTGGAGTGGTGCTCGATGTAGTACGCCGCGGCGTGCAGACCCGCGCCGGTCGCCACGATTGAGCCCAGCGTCACGACGGGCAGATAGCCGAACAAGAACGAGCGTTCCCGGTGTGCGTGCAGCAACTCCGCCTGGGGGACGATGAAATACGTCCACCACATTCCGAAGGTGAGCCCGACGCCCGCCACGACCACGAACGCGGCGTCGAACGACCAGCCCTGCGCGCCGACCACCGCGGACAACGACGCGACCGTGCCGACCACGCCCTCACCGAGCGCGATGATCGTCAGCAGGCCATAGCGTTCGGTGATGTGATGGGCGTGCCACGGCGTGCCGCCCTTGCGTGTCTCCGCGATAATGGGCCCTAGCAACTCCACGCCGATAAGCAGCGCCACTAACACCAAGGCGACCGGGACCGTGCTGTGCAAAAAGATGGTGGCGATCCAGCCGACCTGCGCGACGGAAACGGCGACGGCGTAGGTGAGGCACGCCGAGCGATGCTCGGGATCCTGCTTGGCCGCGCGTAACCACTGTGCCACCAACGCAATTCGCATCACCACGTAGCCGGCGACCATAACCCTGTTGTCTACGTTGTGGCCGTGCTCGATCGACTCGAACATCGGCGGGAAGCCCAGCGCCATGATGATGACGCCAACCATCTGCAGCATGGTCAGCAGGCGGTAGATCCAGTCGTCGGTGTCATAGGCTGAGGCGAACCAGCTGAAGTTGATCCACGCCCAGCAGATAGCGAATGTCGCGAACGAGAAGCCGAGCAGCCCGGCGCCGACGTGGTTCTCGGCGAGCATGTGCGCAAACTCGTTCGCGGAGATGCCGAACCCTACGACGAAGGTCAAGTCGAAGAGCAGTTCCAGCGGCGTCGCAACCCGATGGTCCTCGTACGGATCGCGGCCCGACATCGCGCGGATGCGATGGACTGGCGCCACGTTCTGTGGTTGCGGATTGACCTCAGTCACTCGGTGATCCTGTCAGATCGTCAGCCCGCTACATTTCACCGCACGACAGACGTCCGGGTGCTGATCCGCAGGGCCGCGCAGTTTTATCGGGACAACCGACGCAGTAGCCGATAGCAACGTTGAACACGAAAACAGGTAGTGCACTACGCATGACCCCGGGACGGCCCGGCATCACGATCAAAGTGTGTCGGAAGAATTCTCACTGAACCTGCTCGGTCAATTCGCCGTTCACCGAGGTCAACAGCCCGTCGAGCTGCCGCCCGCATGCCGGCGACTGATTGCGCTGGTCGCGCTGAAGCGCAGGCCGGTACACCGGCTGTGGGTCTGCGCGATGCTGTGGCCGCATGCCCAGACGCGGCGCGCGGTCGCAAGCCTGCGCTCCACGATGTGGCGGCTGCGGCCAGTGGGCGCCGACCCTCTGCTAGAGGTTGATCCGCAATACATCGGGCTGGCGCCGTGCGTTTCCGTGGACTGGCACGACGCGGTAGACCAGATCGGGCAACTGCTCGGCGATGGCGAGCCCGCACCCGTGATCGACCCTCAATTCGTGGCCGAATTGCTTCCGTTGCTTCGCGCCGGAGAGCTGCTCGACGGCTGGGCCGAGCCGTGGGCCGCCAGCGAGCGGCAACGGTATCGGGCGATACGCAAGGCCGCACGCGACGAGTTGAGCCACTGCGCCGAAAAGCAGGCAGTCAACTACTCATCTGGTTCCATGCGCTCGCTACATACGCTTCATTCCGTAAGAAAGACCACGAACGACTCGAGAGAGCCATGAACGCGTTGATGATGATCTGCATGTCCGTCGGCACACCGCTTGCCGCACTGGGCCTGTACGACCTGCAGGCGCGTCTGGAGCAGTGGGACCACAACCGCCACGCCGACGACTGAACCCAGTCGTCGCCGACGCTCGTCGTCGGCATCAGGCCGACCAAGATCGCAAGGCGTTCAATCTGGCAGAGTGACTGCGCGCGAGGAACGTTCGATACAGTGCCAGTATGGCTGCCATGAGCGTATCGCCGGAGTCCTACGCCGTCGGTGTGGTGCTCGCCGCGGGCCTCGGCACACGTGTCGGCGCCGACGGCAACAAGGCGTATCTGCCGCTGGCAGGCCGCAGCATGGTGGCCTGGTCGTTGGACGCCGTCGCGCAAGTTTCCCAGATCGCGCGCACCGTGTTGGTGCATCGCCGCGGCGAACGCGACCTCGCGCACGAGACCGTGGCGGCCGAACTCCCGGACGCGACGGTGGAACTGGTCGAGGGCGGAGACAGCAGGCACGCCTCCGAGTTCAACGTGCTGCGTTACCTCGCCGACGACATCGAATCGGGCGCAGTCGACGTGGTGTTGATCCACGACGCCGCCCGTCCGCTGGCCGGCCTCGACATGTTTGTCACCGCGCTTTCGGTCGCCCGCGAGTTCGGCGGTGCGATACCGGCATTGACCATCCCGGACGTGGTGCTGCAGGGACCGGGGGGCGTCGAGTCGAGAGGCGGCGGGGCCACCTTGGTGCGCGTGCTAACGCCGCAGGCGTTTCGGGCGCGACCGCTGCTGCACGCGTATCGGGCCGCCGCCGCCGATGGATTCGAGGGCACCGATACGTCGTCGTGCGTCGAGAGGTACACCGATGAACAGGTGC
>JAVXWV010000790.1:0-21021 GCA_032230775.1 Mycobacterium sp.
GCCGTCGCCGACGGAGAAGAGCATCAACCCCACCGGGGGCAACCTGTTCACGCCGCCGGTCTATGCGCCCCCGGCACCGACAGCACCTCCCGGAGTTCACCGCAACAACTAGAGCCCCGCGGCCGCCAGCCCTCGCCCCCGTGAGGGTGCAGATGGCGCCGGGTCATGACATAGATAGGACTGCACCATGGATTCACGTCTTTTGGGCCGGCGAATCGCGGCCGTTGCGGGCGTCACCGCATTCATTGCGATGGGTGCGCTAACCGCCGCCTGTGGCAAGGCAGAAAAGGCCCCCGAAACCACCACGACGACCACGACCACGACCACTACGACGGCGGCGCCGACCGAGAAGAGCATCAACCCAACGGGCGGCAACCTATTCACTCCGCCAGTCGTTGCTCCCCCCGCAGGAACCGTCGCGCCCGGCCAGCATCCCGGTATCAACGGGATTCCGTAAATCGCTCGATCGCATATGAGGGTGCGTTGGCGCCTGTTGGCAATTGTCGTCGCGGGCGGGCTGGTGCTCGTCACGGGCATACGCGCCGTGTCGCAGTCCGACGATCGGGCGGCTATCGGTGGTCCGCTGGCGTTATTACTCGCCAGCTCAACCGATCTCGGCCCATCCCGGGACGACAGTGCGCAGCTCACCGTAACGCTGGCTGACGGAGCTCGCCCAGACGCGTTGATCGCATGGGCAGGCGTACACGGTATTCGGGTGCGATGGCGACCGGGCGACGACTGGGCCATTGTCGAAGGTGCCGCACAGGATGTGGCGGCCGCCTTCGAGGTGCCGGTGAACGACTACCGTGGCCGCAAGGGACAGGTGTATTACGCGTCGCCGCAGCAGCCGTCGGTTCCCGAGCCGCTTCGCGGCGTCGTCACAGAGCTTGGCCGAATCCTTGGGTACACCCCGCATCGGGAGGCGCGGCCTGGATTCCTTCCGCTCGATGTGCCGAGCCCAGGACTGCGCCCGAACGCGTTGTTGGAGGCATACAACGCCAAACCGCTTGCCGCCGCAGGCTTGACGGGCAAGGGCGCCACGATCGTGTTCTTCGAGTTCAGTGGATACGACCAGGAGGACCTCGACTCGTTCGCCGACTCGTCCGGGCTGCCGAGATTCACGCCGGTGCTGGTCGGTGGTCAGCCCGGCCCATCTGGAGTCGAGACCGTGATGGATCTCGAAGTGGCACACGCGATTGCGCCCGATGCGCAGAAGGTGGTGGTCAACGCTCGACCGACCGTCCAAGGCGACGGCGCGTACGAGAAGATCGGGCAGTTGTTCGAGTCGGTGGACCGGCAGTTCCCTGGCGCGGTATGGAGCCTGTCGATCGGGTGGGGATGCGACGCACTGGTCCGCGCCGCCGATCTGGCTCCCATCGAGGCAGCCCTGGCCACGGCGCAGAAGCACGGAACGTCGGCGTTCGATGCGAGCGGGGACACCGCCGGCCTCGAGTGCAAGGGCGGTGACGAGTGGTCATCGCCGCCTGGCCCCGACGACATCGGCCTCGATGCCATTTCGTCGCTGCCTGCGATGACCTCCGTCGGGGGCACCACGTTGTCGACCGATGAGCAAGGGGGGTGGATGGGAGAGCGCGCCTGGGTGGACTCGCCGTTGTCCCAGGGCAGCAGCGGCGGGGTGTCGGCGCTTTTCAACCGCCCCGCATGGCAGAGCGCGTTGTCGGTGGAGCGCGACATCAAACACCGCCGCCTATCCCCGGACGTTGCCGCTGTCGCTGACCCCTTCACTGGGGTGAGGATCGTTTTCGATCGGCAGGACGCGGTCGGTGCGGGGACATCGCAAGCGGCCCCGATCTGGGCCGCACTCACGGTGCTGATGAATCAGTACCTGCTCGCGCATGGCGGACAGCCGCTGGGCAACATTAACCCGCTGCTGTATCGGGTTGCCGCGGGTGCGAACCTGCCGGGGTTCCGCGACATCGGCCTTGGCGGGAATGCCGTCGATTACGCGCAGCCCGGATACGACGTTGTGACGGGCCTCGGCAGCCCCAACCTCGACTTCTTGGTTCGTGACTTCTTGGACATCCAGAGGGGCGTGGCTCCCCAGTGACCGGCCCGGCCATGACGCCGGACGCAATGCCGACGATGCACTGCGCCGTATGCGATACGGATGTGCCCGCAGGCGCGTTCTGCGGAACCTGCGGCGCGCACTTGTCGGCTCAACGCGGGAATGGGCGCGGCGTGCTGCGACCTGGCGCATATGGGGCGGCCCCTGGCGAGCACGTGCTGCGGCTGTCCGTCGCGAGTTCGTTGTTTCCCCACCTGCCGTATCGGTCACTCGCACCGTTCCGGATCGCGCTGGCCGTCCTGGTCCTGATGCTCATCGCCTTCGCGTTCCTCCGGTGGCAGGCGCCGTTGATCGCGGTGTGCGCGTCAGGCCTCCCGCTTCTGTTCCTGCTGTATCTGCACGAGACCGACATCGACGATGATCTCCCCGCCAGCACACTCGGGCTGACCGCAGCGCTGGGTGTCGGTCTGGGTGTCGGCTGGGCACTGCTGACCGGCTCCATCATCGCTGAGTCCTACGACGTCGCGCTGAGCGACGGAACCACCGAGGGATTCTCGATACTCCAGGGGTTGCTCATCCCAGCGGGTACCGCATGCCTCATGCTCCTCCCCGCGGTGGTGATGCGGTTGCTGCGGCCCTCGACCCGAGAGTCGTTGGACGGGTTCGTAATCGGTGCACTGGGCTCGATCGCGTTTGTTGCATCGGCCACTCTGACTCGGTTGGCTCCCCAATTTGCCACGGGGCCTACGGCGAAGGATCAACCGGTCAGCGAACTTCTCGCCGAGGCGGGCATTCAAGGGGTGGCAATGCCGTTGACGGCCGCGGCCGCGGGCGGATTGGTTGGGGTGGCATTGTGGTTCGCCCGGCCCGCGGGGATGGACCGCCGGCCAGCGGTTGTCCTGCTGATATTGAGTTTCCTTGTGGTGCTGGGCCTGTGCCTTGCGCTCGGGTTGATGGAGGCGGCCCACATCGCAAACGGCCTTCATTTCGGGTTGCACATAATCGCCGCGGTTCTTGCATTGTTGGCCTTGAGAGTTGGACTGCAGGCGGCGTTACTGCACGAAGCGCATGACGAGATGAATCCCGAAGCGCAGGTGCTGTGCCCGGCCTGCGACCACGTCGTCCGGGACACCGCGTTCTGCCCGAACTGCGGTGTCGCGACCCGTGCGGCGTCGCGTACTGCTCGCGCAGTCGCTCGTAGCGCAGAAGACGTCGGGGTTACCGCGACCCGACCGGGTTACGCGCTGCCTGCCGGTACGTATGCGGCGGTGCCGGTGCGGCACACCACCCACACCGCACTGTTGACGGCGTTGGGTGGGGGTGCGGCCGTCGCGGCCGCGGCGGCTGTTGCGATCTCGGTATTGACTACACCGGTTCCGGCGCGCTACGTCTGCCCGCCTGATTGCGGGCAGCCCCCGATCGGCAAGCCTGTCGAGACCAATCCATGGTTCATGTCCGACGATGGCATGTTCTCCGTCCAGTACCCGCGCGCAGGTACGGCGTATGAGGTGACCTTCCACCCCGACGGTGTCAACGCGAATTTCGCTGCCGGCGACACTGGCACGATGGAGTTCTTCGGTTTGCCTGCGCAGGGTCGCACATCGAAGCAAATCGCCGAGGACCTGATCCGCGAGAAGTACCCAAACGCCACAACGGATTACGAGATTCCCAACGCTATGGTCGGCTATCAGCCGGGGTACGGTGTGGTCAAAGACGACTACCCGCAGGATGCCTCGGGCACCTTCACGCGGTTGCGGCTGCTAGTGATGGTCGCAATCAAAAAGAACTACGCATTGGTTGCCGCCGCGACCGGCCCGTACCACGAATTCAGTCCGGCGTTCGGCAGTGGTCACCCGTCCGGGGTAAACATGCAACTGGCATTGGATATGGGCAAGTACGTGAACAGCTTTATCTGGCGCGACAACTCGCACCGCTGATTACCCGTACGGGTTCGGCTGGTGGAACCGACCGATGATCGGGATGTGTTCGATGATCCGGTCGCGAAGCCGCGGTTGCGGCGGGGGCGCTGGCGGAACGTAATTGGGCGCAGGCGTTGGCGGAACATACGCGGGTGGCGGTGCTGCGGGTGGCTGGACCACCGGCGCAGCTGCCTCGACGATGGTCTGCGCAACCACCGCCTCGGGAGGTGGTGCTGCCGGCGGTGATGGCGGCGCGGCAGGAACGGATCGCGGAACAGCCTGTGCGACCGATGGGGCGGCGGGCAACCGGGCAGACTGGTCGGTCGTGGCAACGGTATCCCGCTGGGCGACAGTCGAATCCGTGTCGGGTGTCAGGCCAAGGCCTAACGCCACGGAGAGCGAGACGACGAACACCACGACCGCGGCAGCCACCACGGAAGTCAGCGCACCGATTCTCGACGGCAACCGCCATCGGGCCTGCCGAGTTTCCAGGATGTTTACCGCCTGCGCCGACGCCAGCGCAGTTCCCCTTGCCAGCGCAAGGTCGGCGTCGGCGGCCGTGATGACCGGTGCCGCTACGCCGTCGATGGACGACGCGAAGCCATCGATGTCGTCGGCCGAACCGAGCACGAAGATCGCCTCGGGTCGGCCGTCACTGCCAGCCAGCACCGCGGTCACGCCGTCGACCGTCGGATCGACCCGCTCGGTCGTCACCCCGTCGGCGTCCACAAGCGCAACGAGGGCGTCGTCCGGATCAACGATGCACACGGCGACCTGGCTGTAACCGCCGCGATCGGCGATGCCTGTCGCCAGCGCGTCGGCGGCCTCGTGCTCCGAAACCGTGATGACGTTGCCAAGACCCCGTGCTGCCAGCGCGTCCAGGAGGGTCGACGCGGCCGTCTCGGCCTCGGTTGCCCAGGTGACACCGATGGCGTGCAGCCGGTTTTCCCCGACAGCGGCGATGACGTCGTCAAGGGTGTCGGCATCCACCGCGTCACGGCAGATGGTGGCGCCCTCGGCTGTTGTGCCCTCGACTAGCACCCATCGGACGTCTGCCGACGTCATCGACAGACCGAGTACGAGGTCCACGCGTTTGCCCCCGATCACGGATCAACCAGGTCCGACACTACCGCTCTAATCAAATTCACAAAATCCGTCCACAAATCGCGCACGGTCACGGCTTCGCCCTTTAGGGTTCCAGTCGTGCCTCAGATGGATCGTCGCAACGTGATGTTGATGGCCGGGCTTTCAGCGCTGGCCGCTGCTATCCCCCTGCCCAAGGCCGGAGCTGCGCCGCCAAGCGGCGATCCCGGCAAGTACATTTTTTCCGACGAGTTCGACGGGCCCGCCGGCTCGGCGCCCAATCCGGGCAACTGGACGGTGCAGAGCTGGCAGGACGACGTGTTCCCGCCGGTGGAGGGGATATACCGCGACGACCGCCGAAACGTGTTCCTCGATGGCAACTCGAATCTCGTCCTCCTCGCCACACAGGAATTCGGCAACTACTTCAGCGGCAAGGTGCGAGGCAACTGGCGGGTGCCCATCAATACCACCTGGGAGGCGCGGATCAAGCTCGACTGCTTGTTCCCTGGCCTGTGGCCCGCGTTCTGGGCGGTGAACGAGGATCCGCTGCCCGACGGCGAGGTCGACATGTTCGAGTGGTACGGCAACGGCGACTGGGCTCCTGGATCCACAGTGCACGCCGCATCCAACGGAAAGACCTGGGAAGGACGGTCTATCCCAGGGATGGTCGACGGTGCGTGGCACACCTGGCGGATGCGTTGGGATAATGACGGTTTCAAGTTCTGGCGGGACTACGTCGACGGGGCAAAGCCGTACTTCAGCGTGCCGAACAAGCCGATCCCCGTGCACGGCAATGTGACCGACTTGCGGTGGCCGTTCAACAACCCCGGCTATTGGCTGTCACCCATGTTCACCCTCGCGGTCGGTGGGGTTGGCGCAGGCGACGCTGCCGGGGGCACCTATCCGGCGGCGTTCCTGGTCGACTACATCCGCGTCTGGTAGCTATCTCGTTGCCTTGATGACCTGAACCAGGTTGAATTGCCAGCGGTCGGTGAGCCGGAAGCCGAGGTCGCGCGGAACAGCGAAGGCGGGAGTGCCGCCGAACAGCGGTCCAGGCGGCAGTGCCGGGTCCGCTTCGTGCGCGGGCTGAGCCGGGTCGGCTTGGGTGATGATCCACACGACGTGGCAGTCGCTCAACGGCCCTGCGGTGGCCTGCGGTATGAGGTTGGTGTCGAAGACGTCGTTGTTGTCCGTCGCTCGTTGCCACAGGCTGAGGTCGATCAACTTCCGGTAGGCATCAGGGCGCGCCGCCAACAAGGGCCGCATCGGCGCGGGCATGAAGGTCACCGTGTCGTTCACGAGTAGACAATCACCCGGCGCAGCCCTCGTGGAAATCAGGTCGGCCACTTGGCTGTAGTCCATTCCGTATTTCGCATACGGACTACGCTGTGCCAGAACATAATTCGGCCCTGCAGCAAGAGCTAAAGCGCTCACGATGGCCGCCGCTGCCCATGGCGTCACAGCCAATGCGCCAAGGCATACACCCAAGACCAGTGCCATGGCCGGTGCGGTGAAGCACAGGTAGCGAGGCGTGTATATCGGGTGCGCCAAAGCCGACCAGGTGAGGATCACGGCAGTCGGTATCACTAGCCATGCGATCGCCAAGGTCAGCAGTTGCCGATCTGTCTGGACTAGTCGCGTGGATGTGCAGAGCCACAAGACAATAGCAGTCGCTACGACCAGGGCCGATACGATCATGAACGGCGGGCTTCTTTCGAAATATTGTTGGACCGCAACGTCTTCGATCGTCCGGCGCCCAATCGGTGCTACCCAGATGATCTGATGCACTTGACCGATGGCTGCGATCACAAACGGAGTCACAGCACAACACGCAAGAACTGATGCAATGGCGAACCGCACGAGGACCTTTCGACTGTGCCGGTAGGACCACAGGAAAGCGATGTATGCCAACAACATCAGCGCAAGATATATGTCGAGCAGAATCGACGTCGCCAGCACAAGCGCATACGACAGCCAGACCCAGGCGTTGTCACGGCGTGTGGCGTAAACGAGCAGTACGGTCAGCCACACGGCGGCCGCCATCGAAAACGCATACGGCCGAGCCTCGATGCCTGCCCACGTCGCCCGAGGCAATATCCCGCAGACAACGCCAGAGCTCAGCGCGACAGTGCGAGTCGAGAACTGCTTGCCCAACACGACGACTCCCGCCGCTGCGCCTCCGACCGTCAGACCGCTTGGCACGCGGGACCAGAACTCCGTCGGTGGGACGACTTGAAACCAGCCGTGCATAAGCAGGTAGTACAGGCCGTGGACGGCGTCGACATTGCTCAACATCTGCCACAACTGACCCAGAGATCGACTGTATGAGGCGGAAATAGTCGCGGCCTCGTCGTACCAGAACGACGGGCGGGCCGCGCCGCTCAGACTCACTGCGGCGGCCAACACTCCGACGATCAGCGGGTCCAGTACAGCGGGCGGCGGTCTCATCAGAACTCCCGGCCGAACACGCCGCTATGTTGCCAGAACCCGGCATCGCCCGGCTCGGGCGGCGTCGATCCCGAGGCGGTAGCTATCCCTCAGGCGGCCGGCGCGGACGTACCGGTCGAGGTCTTCGGCTTCGGGCTGAGGCCGAGGCCACTTGAACACGCCGGTGAAGGGAATTCTGCCCCTTGAACTGCGGATATGCCCCGATCACCTGTCCACGGCGTCCAGGGGCGTGTTTGGAAGCTTTCTTCAAATGTAACGATTTGGTATACGGTGCTGTCTGTGGGCCGTCACTCATTAGCCACGGACCGGCGTAAATCGCCGGCGCTGCTGGCTGCGGTCATCGCTCCCGCCGCCGTGTTCTTCGCGGTTGGAGGCGACGTTCATCCGCTCGCCGCCGAGCACCAGGCCAAAACAGTCATCGGAAACGCCGCGCGAGTTGTCGACCCCGTTTCGCCGTGCTGCTTGGAGATTGTCGCTGCGGCACCGATCGAGCTCGCATCGGCTAGCGCCGGTGACCAGTCGAGCGTGAATTCCCGTTCCGCCGAGATGGTTTCGGCATCGAGATGGCGGACAGTCGATCGCACGTTGCCGGTCGGCCGTGCGTCGGAGCAGGGCCTGCAGGTCAAAACCATCTTGGCGTCTCGCGCTATCAGTGCGGCGTTCCCCGAGATTCACGAAATGGGCGGCGTGCGACCTGACCCGCTGCCGTGGCATCCCAACGGTTTGGCCGTCGACGTGATGATCCCCAACCCGGGCTCCACCGAAGGCATCGCGCTTGGAAACGAGATCGTCTCCTACGTGTTGAGGAACGCGGCTCGGTTCGGGATGCAGGATGCCATTTGGCGCGGCGTCTACTACACGCCCAACGGTGCGCAACGAGGTGGGGGCTACGGCCACTACGACCACGTTCACGTCACCACTCACGGCGGCGGATACCCCACCGGACGTGAGATCTACTTCCGCTGAGCCGGATTCGGTTCGCTGAGACGACGCCCATTCTGTTTGCGGCCGCAAAACCCCTCTGTCTGCCAAGGGTATTTCCGGGAGATATCCCCTGTTGACGGTCCCAAATTGGACGTAGATTTGAGGCGTGGGGCGGAAGGGATTCGATAGCCAGTCGACTCCGCGGCTGAAGGTTCTCGTCGTGGGCGCCGGGGTTGGCGGCATTTCCGTCGCTCGGGGATTGCTGCGGGACGGACATGACGTCACTGTCTTCGAACGTCGACCGGACGCGCGGGCGGGTGGCGGCGCCGTGACGATCTGGTCCAACGGCGAAACCGTGCTAGCGCAACTGGGCGTCGACATGGACGGGGCCGGCCAGCTGCTGTCCAATCTGCGGGTCTTGACATCGACCGGTCACCGCCTCGCATCCCTGGACTTGGGCAGGATCGTGGACCGGCTTGGTGCTCCTGTCCGGATGGTGCCGCGCCGCGTCTTGCTCGAGCGCCTGCTGGAACGCTTTCCCGCCGATCGCATCCGATTCAACTCCCGGGCGGTCGGCGTGGTCGGCACTGAGCATGGGGTGCGCGTCGAGTTCGACGACGGCAGTTCGGCTGAAGGCGATCTGTTGATCGGAGCTGATGGCCTGCACTCGGTGGTTCGAGACATCGTCGGCGCCCCGCACGCGGAGCCGACCGGCTGGTGCAGCTGGCAGGGACTCGCCACCCTCCCGGACGTCGGTGACAAGCACGTCGCATTGATGGTGATCGGCGACCACGGAAACCTGGGCCTGTGGCCGGCAGGCGACTCGGATGTGCAGTGGTGGTTCGACTTGCCGTGGTCGCCCGACTTCGTCAGACCGGAACGTCCGATCGACGTGATCCGCTCGACCTTCACTGGATGGTGCGATTCGGTCGATCGAGTACTCGCGAGGTTGACCGACGACGATCTGGCCGATTCGCCATACCCGCACTTTCGCCATCCGATTCCTTGGCCGTGTCAAGGCGCAATGACCTTGCTCGGCGATGCCGCACACACAATGCCGCCTACCCTCGCGCAAGGGACCAACGCGGCGCTGCTCGACACAATGGTGTTGTGCAAGGCGCTTTCGGGGTTCCGGGGCGCCACGAACGGCGACAGCGCCGAAGTCGTTCGCGCGCTGCGGTGGTATGAGAGGACCAGGCGGCGCAGCGTCAGGGCCGTGTCCCGAGTGGCGTCGCTGCAGGTGTCCCACGGTGAAGCGGTATTGAGGCCCGCGGCGATTGTCTCGGATCGCTTCATGACGTGGGGCTTGACGGCGTTTCTGCGTTCGGTGAGTCATCGCCGGATGTCCACGGAGATCAGCCGAGACCTCGCGGCCGCGTCGATCACCCCATCGAACCGACGGAGATGAACGCCCCGGACGATCCGGTACGAGTGCGCTGCGCGCTCGAAACGCCCTCACGCTGGCTCTGGCTCGTCAAGTGGTGCGTGCTGGCCGTCCCGCACTACCCGATATTGATACTTCTCTACCTGGTCTATCCGCTGACGACTTTCGTTGCGGGCGTTGCCATCTTGTTCACCGGTCGGTATCCGCGTCCGATCTTCGATTTCAACGTGGGCGTGCTGCGCTGGTCGTGGCGGGTCATGAACTACCGATTCCCGATGAACTGCACCGACAAGTACCCGCCGTTCACTTTGGCGTCTCGGCCCGACTATCCGGGCGACCTCGAGGTCGACTATCCAGAACAGCTCACGAACTGGGCCGTGCTGGTCAAGTGGTGGCTGCTGGCTTTCCCCCAGATCATCATCTGCTGGGCAATGGAGCCTCTGCTGCAGGTTCTGTGCGTGATCAATGCCGGGTGGTTGGTGTTCAACGGGACGATCCACCAGGGGATGTTCGACCTTCTCATGGGCATTGTTCGATGGCGTTACCGCGTCGCGGTATATATTTCGTTGATGCGGGACGAATATCCGCCATTCCGACTAGATCTGGGCAAACTATAACGCGCCGCAATCCGTTATTCCCCTACGTGTACCGACTCGGCATGCCGATCTTCAACCGGCTGTTCTATAACCGGTATCGCCGAGAGGCGATGAGTAATGTGGCCGGCCGGCTGCTGATGGTCGGTCTCGGCCCGGGTGCCGACTTGATGTTTCTTCCACCTGCGGTGACGGCGGTCGCCGCCGTGGAGCCGGAAGCGGCGTTCCGACGGATGGCCTCCGCACTTGCTCGCCGCCACGGCATCCCAGTCGACGTCGTCGATGGGTTCGGCGAGTCGATTCCATTCCCGGACAACAGTTTCGACTCGGTATATGTCGGGCTTGTGTTGTGCTCGGTTGACAATGTGGCCGCTACCCTCGGCGAGATCCGGCGTGTCCTCGTACCCGGAGGCAGGTTGGTTGTTCTCGAGCACGTTCGGGGGGATGGCGCGATGGGCCGGTTCCAAGACGGGATCGCAAAGCCCTGGTCCTGGTTGGCTTCCGGATGTCAGCCGAACCGCCGGACCGTCGACGCCATTGCCGCGGCCGGATTCGATACCGGGGGACTGCGCAGCATCCGACGAACCCTCGTGCCGCCCCCGTGTACACCCCACTTGCAGGGAATCGCGACGGTGATCACGCCTAACGCTTAGGAATTTGAACCCGCGGGCGCGGTGACCCTTGAACCCTGTAGGGGACAAAGGGGGACCACCGTCGAAAACGCCAAACCGACCGCGCTATTCGACGCTGACAGCCTCGATGATGTTCAGTCGGGCGGCGCGCCGCGCGGGTGGCACGGAGCCGAGCAGGCTGATCGCGATCGCACCGACGGTGAAGACGAGCGCCATCGGACTCGGCCGGAAGTCGACGTCGAAGTTCATGATGTCCCCGCTGACCAGGCTGTAGAGCCACTGGTCCGTCAGCCCGATCGCAAGCCCAAGGACACCGCCGACGACGCCGATTCCAGCCGCCTCGGCCAGCACCATCCCCAGGGTGAACCGACGACTGGAACCCATCGCCCGCAGCACACCGATTTCCCGGCGTCGTTCGAGCACCGAGAGCGTCAGCGTGTTGAGAAGTGCGACCGCGGCGACGAATACCACGATTATCCACACGGCGTTGGCGATGAACATGCTCTGATTCATCGGCGCCTCGACGCCCGCGAGCGCCGTTCGACCGTCGTAGACAAAGTTCGGAGCGGGCACGACGCGTCGAACATCCTCCAGTACCCGCTTCGCATCAACTCCTGGGGCAGCAGCGATTTGGAGCGTGGTCGCTGCCGGGCGGTCGAACCACGCCCGCATTTGATCGAGATCCATCCCGACGGTGCCGATGACCGTCGAGAAGTAGGGCACCAACGCCAGCACAGCCACCTGCTGCGGGCCGTGCGGCGTTTGCATCCGCAGTTGGTCGCCGACTTTGGCGTTGAGAGACTTCCCCAGGTTCTGGGTCAGGACCACGCCCCGCCCGGCGAGCACATCGTCGCGTATCCGATCGTCAAGTGCGCGGTAGAGGGCATCGGCCGTTCCAGGAGAGAACCCGTCGAGCATCACGCGCGTGCCGCCGACGTCTGCGAATGCGAATGCGCCCTCGGTGACGCGCGCCACGCCGGGCACCGCGGCCACCTTCTCGGAAAGGTCTTGCGGCAGAGGGTCGGTGGCATACCTGTCGGGAGAGTCGGCGCTCACCCACACATCCACATCCGCGATTGGTGCGAAGATGCCGCGCGCCGACCGGAACATGTCGGAGTTCGTACCGGTGATCACGACGGTGGTGACGACGGCGATGAGGACGGTCATAACGGTGGCCCACACACGCCGCGGCGAACGCTCGATCGTCGCGGCCGCGAGTGCCCCGACCGACCCGAACACTCGGGCTGTTGCTGCGGTGGCCTTGACCACGGGCACGGTCAGCGCGAAACCAAGCGCGATCTGGGCACAGAACACAGCCGACATCGCGGCCACAGCGATGGTGCCGGTGCGGCCGAGGACGATCACGATCGAGCCCGCGAACACCGCGACGGCACCGATCCCGCAAGCGATCCGTAGCCATCGTGGCACAAAGTCCGCCGCGGAAACCCCGACCGGCGCCAACGCCTCGATCGGTGAAACCTTGTATACCTGCCGCGCAGCCATCGCCGCCGCAACCACGCTGGCGAGCACGGTAGCCACGACGGCGGCTGGTAGCGCGTAACCGGGCAGCCAGTATTCGACCCGAGCTTCGAGCCCTTGGGTCATTGCCGGCGGTAATCGACCAATCGCGATGCGGCCCAGGAGTATTCCGATACCCGAGCCGATTGTTCCGCCGATCACGCCGAGAGCAGCCGCTTCCGCGACCATGTCGCGAACGATGGTGACGCGCCTGCCCCCGATCGCGCGCAGCATCGAGATGACCGGTCGGCGCTGGGTAATCGCCATGGTCATCGTGGTGTAGATCAGGAACGCACCGACGATCAAGGCGACCACAGCGCCCATCAGTGCCATGTAGTTCATCATCTTGACACCGTCGCCTGCCCGAGCTGCCCGCATACCCGGGTCCGCGACGATTGCCCGGCCGTTTACGGCGCGGGTGATCGAGGCGCGAACAGAGGCTAGATCAGCGCCGGGTTTTATGGTGATCAGTATCGAGTCGAGCTTGCCTTGTCGGCCTGTAATGTTCTGCGCCAACGTAAGCGGTGCAAGAACGTAGTGCCCATCATTGAGATTCGAGAGTTCGTTGCCCGCGAGGACGTCGGTGACCGTGACCTCGCCCGAGCCCAGCTGGAACTTGTCGCCTTTCGCACGACCGACGCCCGGCCCGACCTGGACGCCGTCCGGCGAGCCGGACAGCTCTTCTAACGGTCGCGAGACGGCGTCTTTCAATGCGCCGCCCAACTCGGCACTGCTCTTGTCGGCGCCGAACAGCAGAACCGCGCCCGATGTCGTCGGCGCGGACATCCGGATCATCGGTGCCGCGGTCGCAACGCCGGGAACCGCGGCGACATCGCCTGTGATCGTGTCGGGAAATCCTGCATCGGTGATACCCGACACCTCGAACGCGGCGATGCCTGCGATCCCGTCGGCCAGCCGGCTGACGGATCCGGTGATCGACCCGAAGATGCCGAAGACCGCGACCAGATACATTGCGGATACTGCCATTACGGCGATCGAGGCGATCGTGCGCCGACGATGGACGGCGAGCTCTCGCAGGCTGAACAGACGCAGCCGGCTGGCCGCAGCGGCGATCGACGAGGCAGGTCTCACCCAGGCACCACCGACATCACGTCGGAACCGAGCCGACCGTCCTGCAGTGTGACTACCCGATCGGTGGCCGCGGCGGCGTCCGAATTGTGGGTCACCATTACGACCAGGCGACCGTTGCCCTTCTCGTGCGCGACCTCGGCAAGGAGCGCCAAGATCGAAGCGCCCGTTGCGGAATCGAGGTTGCCGGTTGGTTCGTCGGCCAGGATCAGCGGAGGGTCCATCATCAGTGCCCGAGCGACGGCCACGCGCTGCATCTGGCCACCGGAGAGTTCCGCCGGGCGGTGCTCGGTCCGATTACCGAGTCCGACCCTGTCGAGGAGTCGAACCGCATCGGGCTTGACCTTGCCGAGTCGGACGCCGTCGAGGAGTTTCGGCACCGCCACGTTCTCCCACGCCGAAAGGGTCGGCAATAGGTTGAAGAACTGGAAGATGAACCCCACGCGGTGATGGCGAAACTCCGACTGGTGCTCATCGGAGAGACGGCTCATCTCCTCGCCGTCGAATGTGATCGACCCGGAGTCGGGGGAGTCCAATGCGCCGAGAAGATGGAGGAAGGTGCTCTTGCCCGCACCCGAAGGCCCGATGACCGAGACGAACTGACCACCCGTGAGGCGCAGATTGATTTTGTCGAGTGCGCGCACCGTTTGGCCGCCAACCCTGTACTCCCGCACCACATTGCGGAGTTCGATGGTCAGCATTGCGGCCCACCCCATTCGCGCTCCGACGGCGCAAAAGTTTGCTGTCGGGTATCAGCAGCCTACTACCGTGGCGTACCGAGTGGCGGTCCCCTTGGAGCCGATGATGGGAATCGAACGCGTGACCGGTGTCTGATGACATCCGCGATTAAGCGTGTGAGCCGCGCTGCGCTGTTTACGCTTCGTAAATGACCACGTGCGAGAGAGTCGTTCGATGATCTGGCTCTTGCAGATTTCGCCGCTGATCGTCGGCACGCTTACGGTGATTTTCTTCGTCGCGCTGTCTCTCCTCGCGCTTTTCATCTTCCGCCGGCTCGTGTCACAGACCCGGCTCGAAAGCGCTCACGGCGTGTCGGGAGAGGTGTTCTTCTCACTCGCCGGGGTTCTCTACGCGGTGCTCGTCGCTTTCGTCGTCGTCGTGGTCTGGGAACAATTCGGCGACGCCGAAAAGGCCACCGAATCAGAGGCCAGCGCGATCGCCGACCTGCTCCGAGACTCGCACGCGTTTCCGGCCGCGGACCGCCCACAAGTGCAGCAAGCCCTTGTCGCCTATCTCGACGACGTCCGCAACGACGAGTTCCCGCGGATGCGCAAGGGCGAAGCGATTGAGCAACAGTCGGAGCAGCTCACACAGGTGTGGGAGGCATATATGAAGATTCAGCCGGTGACCAGGACCGAGATCGCCTTCTACGACCAGGCTATCCACAGGCTGGACGACTTGAGTACCGGCCGGAAGGGACGCATCGCGACCGGTGCTGCGGAGATACCCGGTGAATTGTGGGTTCTGCTGATCGGCGGCGGAGCAGTCGTGATGGCATTCACGTTCATGTTCGGCACGCCTGATGCCGTGGTCCATGCCACGGCGGTCGCGCTGACGGCCGCGTTGATGGGTTTTGTCATGTACCTGATCTTCGCACTTGAGCATCCCTTTGTCGGAACGCTGTCGGTTAAACCCCAGGCATATGAACACGTGATCGAGATTTGGCAGCAGCAGGAGGAGCACAAGTAATCCCGACTTCTCGTCGAGCCGATGACGGGAATCGAACCCGCGTATTCAGCTTGGGAAGTCGATTTGCCGTGTCCAGGCACGTCTTTGGGTATTCGCCGCGAGCGTCGACCTGCGAGAACCGTCGTTATGTGTCCACGCGTGTCCACGTCCGAGGTTCTGGCTACTGCGGACTGACTGCTGACCAGCGGGTGTGTTTGCCGAGCCGAATCGCCGTCACGGCGGTTTCTGTCCGTGGACAGTCTTACCGGCTTATCGTTGCTGCTGGACCGCAGTTGCCGGGAGGCTGATGTGGACGGGACTCCATTCGGGCAGTACCGGCTGATCGAGTTGCTGGGCCGCGGCGGAATGGGCGAGGTGTGGCGCGCCTATGACACCGTCACCGATCGCGTGGTGGCGCTCAAGGTGCTCCCGGCGAACTTCGCCCAGGACAGCGTGTTTCAGCAGCGGTTCCGCCGGGAGGCCCACGCGGCGGCCCAGCTCAACGAGCCACATGTGGTGCCGATTCACACCTACGGAGAGATCGACGGGCGGCTGTTCGTGGATATGCGGCTGATCGAGGGCCGCGACCTACAGACCGTGCTGACCACCGGTCCGCTGTCCCAACAGCGGGCGGTGCTGATCGTCGAGCAGGTTGCCAAGGCGCTGTATGCCGCGCATGCGGTGGGGTTGGTGCATCGGGATGTTAAGCCGTCAAACATTTTGGTCGACGACAACGACTTCGCATATCTGATCGATTTTGGGATCGCGCGTGCCGCTGGGGAGACCGGGCTGACGAACACCGGCGCAACGATCGGGACATGGTCCTACATGGCACCCGAGCGGTTTCAGGGCGACACGGCCGACGCGCGCGCCGACATCTATGCGTTGGCGTGTGTGCTGTATGAGTCGCTGACCGGCCAGCTGCCGTTTCCCGGTCAGACCCTTGAGCAGATCGCGATCGCGCACATGACGCAGGCGCCGCCACGTCCATCAGAGATAAGCGACGGCGTTCCCACAGCGATGGACGATGTCATCGCGACGGGGATGGCCAAGAACCCTGACCAGCGGTATGCCAGCGCGGTGGAGTTGGCGCGCGCGGGCCGCGAGGCGACCACGATGCCGCTGTCCGGGCCGGGGCCGACCGTGCCGGTGCCGCCATCGAGCCAGCCCGGCCACCCCGCCGCCATCCACGACCAAGACACCCAACTGCCCGCCACCAGGGCCGCGCCTGTGCCGCCACCATCGGGACTACCGCACCAGGTCACTGACACCCCGCGGCCTGGGTCGCGGCGCAGGTGGTTGATCGCGTTGCTGGTGGTCCTGCTCATCGCGGCCGCAGGTGTCAGCGTGGTGCTGCTACGGAATGTGCTGTCCCCCAAGCCGAGTGCTGCGGAGCTGGTGCTCAGCGCGGCCACCGACCCCGGCGTGAACTCGTTCATGCCGCCCGCCGCCTCGCCGCCGCCGACCAACACACAGCCCCCGCCCACTCTGCAGCCACATGGCGATGGCACCACCGTGGTGACCCAGCCGCTGCCCGGTGACCGTGACGGCCTATACGGCGGCACGCTCAACAACGCTGAATGCGACCGCGACAAGATGATCAGCTTCCTCGGCGCACACCCGGCCCAGGCCGGTGCTTTCGTCGAAGCCCTCAACGCCGACTCCACGGTGTTCTGGAGCGGCGGGCGCGCTCTCACCGCCGCCGACATCCCCGCCTACCTGCGTGAGCTCACCCCCGTGCTGCTGCGGTTGGACACCCGGGTCACCAACCACGGATTCGACGGAACCCGCCCCACCACCCTGCAATCGGTCTTCCAGGCGGGCACCGCCGTGTTCGTCGACGCCCACGGGGTTCCCCGGGCCCGCTGCTACTGCGGCAACCCGCTGACCGCGCCGGTCGCCCTGACCGGCGAACCCAAACCCGTCGGCACCCCCTGGCGCGGCTACAACCCCGCGGCCCTCGCCGACGTCCAACCCAGCACCGTGACCATCACGGTCTTCATTCTCGTCGACGTCGTCACCGGGCAACCCTTCGACCGGCCCGCGGGCACCACGGGAGCTGACGACACCCCGCACAGCCAACCCGTCGCGGCACCCCAACCCGCGCCCACCACACCCACGCCCGGACAAGGGAACCAACCCGCGATCGACGGCACCTACCTGATGCACCCGCTGACCGACACCTGCCGAGTAACACATGTTGACCGCTCCATGACCGTGACCCATCAGGGCAACACACTGACCATGAATTTGGATGTTGGGCTCACTTTCACCGGCACCGTGAACGCCGATGGATCATTCCAGGTCAGCGGCGCCGGAAGAGGCGGCGGCACGATGGGGGGTGTCTTCGCCACCGAAAGCGGTCGCACCGTCATCCGCGACGGTACATATCAGAGTAAAACTTGCAGTATTACGTGGGCGGGCACCAAGCAGTAAACGACGACACGCGAACACACCCAGCTCGGCGGGCGGACCCCGCGCGAGGAGGAGGTCGCCGACGAGAGCCGTGGCGCATGGTACGTCCGCCAGCTGCTCGGCTCGGCCAACATCGACGGCAGCGACTTCTTCCACTTCATGAGCGGCAACCTGTCCTTCCAGGTCGAGCATCACCTGTACCCGGACATGCCGAGCTCGCGCTACAAGCAGATCGCGCCGCGGGTGAAGGACATCTGCGAGCGCTACGAGCTCCCATACAACACGGGTCCGTTCTGAAAGCAGTGGGTCGCGGTTCAGCGCACGATCATCCGCCTCGCGTTCCCCGGCGGCAAAATCAGGCCGAAGCCCGGTCCCTACCGCGCCGCGGACGACCCGCGGGTGATCGCCGCGCGCGCTCAGGAGCCACCGCGGACGCCCGACTCGCTGCCGGCCTTCCCGTAATGCCCGACCGAAGGCGACTATCGATCGAGGGTCAATGAGTTGGTCACTCGAGAACCGGACGGCCCGAATAACGGACTTTCGGACCCCCCTTGTCAGATCCGCTTCCGCCGAGTTCGCATCGCGCGCACGATGGAGGAGTCTGCGGGTCTCACAAGGTTGAGGAAGGGAGCGGGCGATGAAGGCGAAGGTGGGCGACTTCCTGGTGGTCAAGGGCGCGACTACCGAACGGCATGATCAGCACGCGGAGATCATCGAGGTCCGCTCGCAGGACGGCTCGCCGCCCTATGTGGTGCGCTGGCTCGTGACCGACCACGAGGCCACGGTGTATCCGGGCTGCGATGCGGTGGTGGTCACCGCCGCCGAGCACACGCAGGCGGCCGAGCGGGCGTCAGCGCGGGCGAGCCGCGGGGGCACGTAGCCGCGGGGACCTGAGCACGCAAAGGCTCATGCGCTCGGCTGTGATGCGCCCACCAAGGCACCCCCGTTGGTGTCTGTTTCGGTGCTGGCCATGGATGGCAGCGGTATGGAGATGGTGATTTCGGTTCCCGGAGACGTCGAGCGCACGTCGACCTGTCCCCCGGACGCCAGCGCCTTGGCGCGAATGGATGCCAGACCAATATGACCTTCTTGAGCCTTGCGCACCATGGTGGCCTCTGAGATACCCACGCCATCATCGGCAACACGCAACGATGCCAGCCCGTCGCGGCGCTCCAAGTCGATCCAAATATGGTGAGCTTGCGCATGTTTGATGGTGTTTATCAGTGTCTCACGCGCCGCGCTGTAGAGCACATAGTCTGCGCCGGTCCGCAAACCTTCAGGCCAGGTACGGGCGTCAAGCTCGACGGCGAGTTCAGTGCGGGAAATGAGACTGTCGGTTAGCGCGGTGAGCGCCGCTTTCAGTCCCAACCGCGCCAACACGTCGGGATGCAGTTCCCGCACCACATCACGCAGCAGCTGTGAGCACTCGACGAGCGCCAAGTCCACCCGATCCGCCGCGACCGTCGAGCCGTTGCGCACGTCCTCCATGTCCTGGCGCGCAACCAAGACGCACTGCAGGGCACCATCGTGCAGGCGTTCGGAAATCGTCTGCCGCTCATGCTTTTCCACTCCCAGCAGATCCTGGAGCAACTGCGTTCGCTGCTGTGCCAGCTCTGAGATCATCTCTACCTTGGAGCGCTGAATAAACGACAACGCCACAGAGCCGCCTGCCAGTCCGGCCAACACCGCCGAGCTCAACAGAATCGACGCCCACGGCTCGTGATTGGAGGCTTGGGTGATCCAGCACGTGGCAATGAATGCGGATAAGGTCGGGATCGCCACCACGCTGCTGATGACGGGATCCAGCTGTGCCGCCGCAATCAACGGGACCAAGAAGAAGCCGTTCCTCATCACGTCTGATGTCCAGTCATCGGGTGAGGTGAGGCCGGTAACGACCGAAAGAACGGATACGACTGCGACGTCGGAGGCGAGCACCAGCAGCGTCACGAGCGTTCGGGTAAGTACCAACGTGCGCGCCGCCGGCCGCAGCGCCCAAGCACTCCAGCACCCCACTATCACCACGTAGAGCGCCAAGACCGCCACACAGGTCCACAGGTGTCTATTCGGTGGCTCACACAGCAGCGTCACTCCGACGAAAACGGTCAATATGATGCGCAACGTCAACTGCAGCACAGTGCCCAAGTAGAGATACCGCTGCGAGTCCTGCGGAAACCGCAGGGCCCGACGATCGACCATATGCAGTTCATGACCGGGCATGGGCGGCTCCTGTCCCGTTGCGATCACGCCAACGTAACCCCGGCAGTTGGGCTGCGGGGTGTTGTCTCATCAGACATTCGGATTCTGGAGAACACGGGACTGGACTGGATCGGCCTGAGCGGGAGTCGCGGTCAATGTCGCCGTAGGGTGGCGGGCCGCCTCGTGTTTGCCGTCGACATTCACGGGCACCCTACTCAGTAGGGGGACCGCGATAGTCGACGATTACGCCCGTCTAGGCCTTGCCGGTTCAAATTTCTCTAGCCGGCAGGGCCGCCCTCTGACGGTGGCGGACCTTTTGCGGCGCTTCCGATTTGCTGGCAGATAATCGCAGGTCAGTGGGCAAAATTGTGCTATGTTAAACACCTACTAAGTAGGAAAAATGAATAGTCGACTCGACAATTTTTGGTATTCAATACAGCATCCGCTGGGACCGTCGCGGGAACTGGGCTCATACGCAAACCATCAGGAGAGCGTGGAGCAACTCATTCGGGAGATGAACGCAAGAGTCCTTCCGACCAAATCTGGGCTGGAACACTCGCCCACCGGACAGCCAATCCGCCCCGCCCGCTAGTCATCTTCAGCCGGTGTACGGGCCGACCCAGCAGCACTCCCTATCACCCAGGTGGGGGATGGTGCGTGACCAGGTGCCGCCGTGTCCCGCGAACCGATGAACCACGCGAGCGAGTGAGTGAGTGAGTAAATGCAGTGACCTGTATCTCGGACATTTCGAGGTGCGCGATGTCGGCCGATATCGCAGCTCCGAGACTGCTGGCGTACTTCTTCGAGGCTTCCTCCATGCGCGTGAGGCTAGCCGCCGGCGGTGGGGTGAGGCGATCGCGCTGACCGTCGCTGACGTCGAGTTCCTGAAACGTCGCATCTCGGTGCACCGCAACGCTGTTCAGGCGGGCAGGAGTTCGAGGTCGGGCAGACGAAGGGCAAAGAGAATCGGACGGTGCCGGTAGCGGCGTCGGTGCTGTCTCGGCTGGCGGTTCGGTGCGAGGGCCGCTCGACGAACGATCTGCTGTTTCCAGCGCGGGGCCGCGGGTATCTGAAACGTCCGAGCTATGACTCAACGGGGTGGTTCAAT
>JAVXWV010000263.1:0-2798 GCA_032230775.1 Mycobacterium sp.
GTGCCTGGGCGTGGTCGTCGACGCCGTCATGCTCAACGGCCTTGACGGCGCCATGCGCGACGTGCTGCAGAGCGGCACCGGCCTGCTGGCACTGTTGGTCATCGCGGCCGTTGCGGCGCTATTGTCCAACGTCGTCAACAATCTTCCGGCAGTGCTGGTGCTGCTGCCGTTGGTGGCCGCATCGGGGCCGGCCGCTGTGCTCGCAGTGCTCATCGGCGTCAACGTCGGGCCGAACCTGTCCTACATGGGGTCGCTGGCCAACCTGCTGTGGCGCGGTGTCGTGCGACACGATATGAGGGCCGGTTTCGTCGAATTCACCCGGATCGGGCTGCTCACAATGCCGATCACCCTCGTCATCGCGGTGGTTGGCCTTTGGGTGGGGATCCGGCTGTTCGGTGTCTAGTTCGGCTGGAGCCAGACGGGATTGGAAAGCGCCACCATCGTGGGAAAGCGCGCCCGGCGGCGCACCTCGACGCGGGCGAATCGCGCCTCGCCTGCCATGCAGTCCCACTGCAACTTCGCCGCCCCGCAGTCGTCGGTCCTCACGCGGCCGACGGGGCCGCCGTCGGTGATGATGGCCAGGCTGCTTTCCGCCGCGCCCGCCACCTCCGCAGTAATGGTCAAGGGCGTGTCTGGCCGCACGGCTAGCGTCTCACCGGGTCCCGCCGTCGCCCCGTCGATACGGAATGCATTGAGCGCCAACATCACCGCACTCGAGTCGGTCACATAACAGCGGCCGCTACGCAGGCCGTCCACGAGGTCAGGTGTCGATGGGCCCTTCGCGTACACGACGGTCTGCGGCCGCCCGACCGGCTGAGCGGACACATGCGAGTCGCTGCCACCCACCGCGGTGATCCGCCTGCCCTGTCGCAACAGCTGCTGCCAGATACGCAGCGACAGTTCGTCATCGACATTCCACAGCCCGTTCCAGACTTCCATCGCGTCCACGTCGTGATAACCGAACTCCCACGCACATCCCGGCAGCGGCACCGATGGATGGGCAGCCACCACCAGGCCGCCGTCGGCCCGCACCCTCGCGGCGTAGGCGGCAAAGACGCCATCGCGCGGTGCGTACCGCCAGTCGACCCAGCCGTCCGGTGGCAATCCGATTGCCAGCCAATGCCCGTGGCGAGTGGTGACCTCTTCGCCTGCGATGACTTCCAGGCCATCGGATGTGGTTGCCGCCCAGTCCCGATTCGCGGAGCTGGTGTTGTGGTCGGTGGAGACGATGAAGTCCAGGCCGGCAGAGTTGGCGGCCGCCGCCATATCGGCGATCCGCCGCCTGCCATCGGAATGCACTGTGTGGGTGTGCAAGTCGCCGCGATACCACCCAGGCTGACTGATACGCGCAACCGCAGGGCGGATCGCCGGGGCCGGACGCAGCGACGGCTGCACGCCCCGCGTCAGCGCGATCTGAGCCTGCCACTCCATGCCAAGCGGGTTGAGCACGACCGGCCCGAGCGCCAGCGCCCAGCGACCGGGTTCGATCGGGCCTGCCAGGTAACCGGGCGTCGCGTTCACCGCGGACAGCATGAACCCGGCTCTGGCGCCACCCGACCACCCCCGAAATCCTTCGGCGTTGCCGAGGTCGTGGCCCGCGGGCCCGAAGATCCCCAGGTCGAGCACGTTGCGGCCGAGGCCGAGCAGCGAGAAGTTGTCATGTGATGTATTGACGTCGATTCGCTGGATGCCCGCAGGCACGTCGAACGGCACGTACGCCCATTGGTCGATGCCGAAGTTGAATCGACCACGGAAGGAAAGCTCGACGCGGGTGTCCGACTTCAGGGCCGCCATGACGTCTCCTCGTCCGGTTCAGCCACATCCTCGACGGCTTTGCCCTAAGCGACGGTTACGCCGACGCGAACAGCGGTAGGACGGCTGACGACGATTCGCGAATCGGCGGCGCTGCGGGCGAGAAATCCGCCGTACGATGGGCAAGATTGGTCACGTGGCCAGGACCGGATCGCCGCCTCCGTCGGCAGTGTTCACGAGGTACGTGGCGCTCGGCGACTCGTTCACCGAGGGTGTCGGCGACCCACATCGCAGTAGCCCCAACGGTTTGCGCGGATGGGCGGATCACGTCGCAGTAGCGCTTGCGCAGAACAATCCGGAGCTTCGCTATGCCAACCTTGCGGTGCGTGGCCGCAGGATGGATGAGATTCTTGCGGATCAAGTTCAGACCGCCGTCATGCTCGAACCCGACCTCGTCACCGTCTACGCGGGCATGAACGACCTGCTTCTGGTGCGCAACGACATCGACGCGATGATGGCCAGATACGCCGACGCCCTGAAGACCTTGCAGCAGACCGGTGCTCATGTGCTCGCGTTCACCGCGGGCGACCTCGGCACTGTGCCCCTGTTTCGGCGGCTGCGGGGCAGGGCCGCGGTCTACAACGAACTGCTTCGCAGCATCGCCGACGACCTCGGATTGCAACTCGTCGACTTCTGGCGCTTCACCGAGTTTCGCGATCCGCGCCTGTGGGCAGGGGATCGCATCCACCTGTCGCCGCTCGGACACGAGCGCATGGCCGCGAAGGTTCTTGACACACTGACCATTCCCCATTCACTCACCACACGTTCGGCCGCGCTACTGGCCTCATCGCCGCCGGAGCGGAGCTTTTGGGGCAACATGCGATGGTGGGCGGCCTTCGCGGCGCCATGGATCGCCAAGCGGATTCGCCGGGCAACCCCTGGGGCAGGTATCGAGCCGAAGTACTCAGCGTTGACCAGTATCGTCTGAACACCATGGATGTGAGCCGCAGGACGCTGATCGTCGGTGGCACGTCGGCGATCGTCGG
>JAVXWV010000876.1:0-2928 GCA_032230775.1 Mycobacterium sp.
GCGCCGATCTGCCTGACGTGGGAACTCACCTACGCGTGCAACCTCGCGTGTGTGCACTGCCTGTCATCGTCGGGCAAGCGCGACCCGCGCGAGCTGACGACGCGACAGTGCATGGACATCATCGACGAGCTCGAACGCATGCAGGTGTTCTACGTGAACATCGGCGGCGGCGAGCCCACCGTTCGGCCCGACTTTTGGGAACTCGTCGACTACGCCACCGCGCATCACGTCGGCGTGAAGTTCTCCACCAACGGTGTGCGCATCACACCCGAGGTGTCAGCGCGGCTGGCCGCAAGCGATTACGTCGACGTGCAGATCTCTCTGGACGGCGCGACGGCTGAGGTCAACGACGCCGTGCGTGGCCCCGGTTCGTTCGCGATGGCGATCCGCGCGTTGGAGAACCTGGCCGACGCGGGCTTCAAGGACGCCAAGATCTCGGTCGTGGTGACGCGGCACAACGTCGACCAACTCGATGAATTCGCCGCTCTGGCAGCATGTTACGGCGCCACATTGCGCATCACCCGGCTGCGTCCGTCCGGTCGCGGCGCCGACGTGTGGGACGAACTCCATCCCACCGCCGAGCAGCAGGTGCAGCTCTACGACTGGTTGGTGGCGAAGGGCGACCGGGTGCTCACCGGCGACTCCTTCTTCCACCTGTCGGGCCTTGGCGAGCCCGGCGCGCTCGCCGGGCTAAACCTGTGCGGCGCAGGCCGCGTGGTGTGCCTGATCGACCCGGTCGGCGACGTGTACGCTTGCCCGTTCGCCATCCACGATCGCTTCCTCGCTGGAAACATCTTGTCGGACTCAGGCTTTGGGACGGGCTTCGCCAACGTCTGGAAGAACGCGCCGCTCTTCCTGGAGCTGAGGGAACCGCAGTCGGCGGGCGCGTGCAACAGCTGCGGGCACTACGACAGCTGCCGCGGCGGCTGCATGGCCGCCAAGTTCTTCACGGGCCTCCCGTTGGACGGGCCCGACCCCGAATGCGTGGTCGGCTACGGCGCCCCTGCGCTCGAGCAGGAGCGGGTCAAGCCAAGGCCCAGCGGCGACCACTCACGCGGAACCAAACAGGGACCGATCCCGCTGACGCTGCTGACCAAGCCGCCAGCCCGCTTGTGTAACGAAAGCCCGGTGTGAGTCATGGCTGACCAATGGTTCGAAACGGTCGCGTTCGCTCAACAGCTCGCCAAGAAGCGTCTGCCCAAGTCGGCCTACTCGTCGCTGCTGGGCGCGAGCGAGAAGGGCGTGACCATCGCCGACAACGTCGACGCGTTCGCCGAGCTCGGATTCGCGCCGCACGTCATTGGCGCGCTGGAGAAGCGTGATCTAGCGACAACCGTGATGGGGCAAGACATTTCGCTGCCGGTGGTGATCTCGCCGACCGGTGTGCAGGCGGTCCATCCCGACGGTGAAGTGGCAGTCGCGAGGGCGGCAGCCGCCCGCGGCACCGCGATGGGGCTCTCTTCATTCGCCAGCAAGCCGATCGAGGAGGTCATCGCCGCCAACCCCCAGCTCTTTTTCCAGGTGTACTGGCTCGGCGGCCGCGACGCGATCGCGGCCCGGGTGGAGCGCGCACGGCAGGCCGGCGCGGTCGGCCTCATCGTCACGACCGACTGGAGCTTCTCGCACGGCCGGGACTGGGGCAGCCCGAAGATCCCGGAGGCGATGAACCTGCGGACCGCGGTGCGGATGATGCCCGAGGTTCTGACCCGCCCACGCTGGTTCCTGCAATGGGCCAAGACCATGCGTCCACCGAACCTGCGGGTGCCCAACCAGGCCCCGCGCGGCGAGCCGGGGCCGCCGTTCTTCGCCGCCTACGGCGAGTGGATGGGCACGCCACCCCCGACGTGGGAGGACATCGCCTGGCTGCGCGAACTGTGGGGCGGGCCGTTCATGCTCAAGGGCGTGATGCGCATCGATGACGCCAAACGTGCTGTGGACGCCGGTGTTTCGGCCATTTCCGTCTCCAATCACGGCGGCAACAACCTGGATGGTACGCCCGCGTCGATTAGGGCGCTGCCTGCGATCGCCGATGCTGTCGGCGGTCAGGTCGAGGTGCTGTTCGACGGTGGCATTCGGCGGGGCAGCGACGTAGTCAAGGCGCTGGCGCTCGGTGCGCGCGCGGTGATGATCGGTCGTGCCTACCTCTGGGGCCTCGCGGCCAACGGCCAAGCCGGCGTCGAGAACGTGCTCGACGTGTTGCGCGGCGGCATCGACTCGGCGTTGATGGGTCTGGGTCGCGCGTCGGTCCACGATCTGGTTGCCGGCGACATCCTCGTCCCGCCGGGCTTCACCCGTGCGCTTGGCGTGCCCGCCGGCGCCGACGACTGACCTGGCAACGCCGTCGGCGCCAAAGCGCCTTGGTACAGGCGTGGCGGAGGGGGCTGGCGTGGTTCGGTGGCGGCCGGCTACTGGAAATTCTCGGAAATCAATTGCTGCGCATGCGCCAACAATTGGCGCACGCCAGGTGAATTCGGCCTACCATCGGCAGGTGGCTTTACCCAGCGAGCTCGCGGACTCAACGTCGAGACAGCTGCAGAGCACGTCGCCCGCGTTGATCATCCCAGTTGGTTCACTCGAACAGCATGGACCCCACCTGCCGCTGGACACCGACACCCGCATCGCCACCGCCGTCGCGCGCTCTGTTGCTGAGATGCTCGCTGAACGGAATGAATCCAATTGTACCCTGGCGCCCGCGATCGCCGGCAGCGCGCGGATCGTCGCCGGCGTCCCGTCGAGATTGTTCCCGCCGTGGTTCGACACCGAGAGCGCGGACACTCCCGCGTCCACCGCCCGCTTGGCGTCGTCGACGCGGGTCACGCCCTTGAGCATGAACGGCCCGCCCCACAGCTCGCGCAGCCATGCGACGTCGGCCCAGGACGGGGGCGGGGTGCTCATCCACTCGCCGTACACGCCGAAGAACGTCGGCGG
>JAVXWV010000881.1:0-2849 GCA_032230775.1 Mycobacterium sp.
ACTTCATCGGGCCCTACGAGGTGCTGCGCTGGCTGCCAGACGCCGAGGTGCGGCTCGTCTGGCACGAGCCCGGGCCGATCATTGCCGATTCCGGTGTCCTGGTCGTCGGCGCTACACATTCGTTCGACGAGACGCCCTCTCCCGACGTCCTTCTGATACCCGGTGGCATGACGACCTTGGAGCACGCCCGCGACGAGAAGGTTCTCGACTGGGTGCGTCAGGCGAACAAGACCGCGACGTGGACGGCGTCTGTCTGCTCCGGTTCGATCATCCTCGCCGCGGCCGGGCTGCTGGATGGCAAGCGGGCCACGTCGCACTGGGCGGCGCTGTCCGCGTTGAAGGTGATGGGTGTTACGGCGGTTGGCGACGAACGCATCGTGCACGAGGGAGACATCGTGACGTGTGCGGGCGTGTCGGCGGGAATCGACCTGGGGTTGTGGCTGGCCGGCCAGATCGGCGGCGAGGGCCGCGCCAAAGTCATCCAGTTGTCAATGGAATACGACCCGCAGCCGCCATTCGACTCCGGCCACATGTCGAAGGCATCCGCGACTACAAAGGCTGCCGCCACCGCGTTGATGACCAAGGACCTGATGAAGCCGACTCAGCTCAAGGCCACGACGCTGCTCCTGTGGGACGCAGCGATCCAGCGGGCGCGCGGCGGCCGCAAGCGGCGTGATCGCCACGTGATTTCGGCGTGATTTGTTGCGCTGAGCGCCACTAAACACGCCGAAATCGCTCTCAAGTAGCGTCGTCGGCGTGAATCTGGCCTACGACGACCGCGGCAGCGGCGAACCGGTGCTGTTCATCGCGGGCCGTGGTGGACTGGGCCGCACCTGGCACCTGCACCAGGTGCCCGAGTTCCTGCGGGCCGGCTATCGATGCATCACCTTCGACAACCGCGGTATCGGAGCGACGGAGAACGCCGACGGTTTCACCATCGACACGATGGTCGCGGATACGGCAGCCCTGATCGAGAAGCTCGACGCGGCGCCGGTGCGCATCGTCGGAGTGTCGATGGGTTCGTTCATCGCGCAAGAGCTGATGGTGGCCCGGCCCGAACTGGTCAGTGCGGCGGTGTTGATGGCCACCCGCGGCCGCCACGACAGAGTTCGCGACTTCTTCCGCAAGGCTGAGCTCGAACTCGCCGAGTCGGGCACCGCGCTGCCTGCGGCGTACGACGCGAAAGTGCGCCTGCTGGAGAGCTTTTCGCCGAAGACGCTCAACGACGATCTCGCCGTGCGGGACTGGATCGAGATGTTCACCATGTGGCCGACCAGGCCGACGCCCGGCCTGAAGGCCCAGCTGAGCATCGTGCGGGAGGGCAACCGGCTGCCTGCTTACCGAAGCATTACCGCCCGGACTCTGGTCATCGGCTTCCACGACGACGTGGTGCTGCCCGCGTACCTGGGCCGCGAGGTCGCCGACGCCATCCCCAACGGGCGCTACCTGGAGATTCCCGACACCGGGCACCTGGGATTCATCGAAGCACCGCAAGTCGTCAACGCCGCGGCCCTGAAGTTCTTTGCCGACACGGACTGAGGGTTCGCCCGTCGAATGGCAGTCTTAGCGGCGATGAATGTGGACGCGATGCTGCAGACGATCCCACCGCTGGCGGTGTATCTCGTCGTCGGCGCCGTCATCGGCATCGAAAGTCTGGGGATTCCGCTCCCGGGCGAGATCGCACTCGTCAGTGCGGCATTGCTCGCCTCGCGGCAGACGCTCGACATCAACCCGGTTGCCGTCGGCGCCGCCGCGACGATCGGCGCCGTCATTGGTGACACCATCGGATACTCGGTCGGCCGCAAGTTTGGCATGTCGCTGTTCGAACGGCTCGGCAACCGCTTCCCCAAACACTTCGGCCCCGGCCACGTGGCGCTGGCGAAACACCTTTTCGCCCGCTGGGGTGTGTTGGCCGTGTTCTTTGGGCGATTCATCGCGTTGTTGCGCATTTTCGCGGGGCCGCTGGCCGGCGCACTGAAGATGCGCTATCGGCACTTCCTCGCCGCCAACGCCAGCGGCGGCTTGTTGTGGGCGGGAGGGACGACCGTCGTCGTCTACTACGCGGGCCTGGCGGCCGAGCGCTGGTTGTCCAGGTTCTCCTGGATCGCGCTCGTCGTCGCCGTACTGATTGGCATCGGCATGACACTGCTGCTGCGTGAACGCACGTCGCGTCTGATCGCCGAACTCGAAGCGGAGCACGACTGGGAATCGCTCAAGCGTCATTAGGGCTGGCGATTCGGCGGTTCGGGCAGCGATATAGCGGGTATGTCGTTCATGCTTTGGCGTGTAGTTCCGACCGAGGAGTCCGCATGTCCACTGAAACATCGCCCCCAACTTCCGGACGGCTCGCGGGAGTCGAAGTGCGCTCGATCGACTATGTGCCGCTGAACGAGCGGCACGGGAAGGTATGGAGTCAGGGCCCGCTGTGGTTCATGAGCAACGCCCAGATCGCGACTCTGGCGGTCGGCACTTTTTCAATCACCGGCGGCGGCAACCTGATCTGGTCGATTCTGGCGATCATCAGCGGAGTGCTGTTCGGCACGTTCTTCATGGCGTTCCACTCGGCGCAAGGCCCGCAGCTCGGGCTGCCCCAGATGATCCAGTCGCGTCCGCAATTCGGCTATGTGGGCGCGTTGTTGGTCTGGGCGTTCGCCTACCTGCAGTACGCGGGCTTCAACATCTTCAACACGATCTTGGCAGGCGACGCCCTCCACTCGACCATCGGTGGGCCCAGCAAGATGTGGATCGTGGTAGCCACCGTGGTTGCGGCGGTCGTGGCGCTGGTGGGGTATGACCTCATCCACGGAGTCGAGCGGTGGCTGACGGCAGGCTTTCTCGTCATTTTCGGG
>JAVXWV010000887.1:0-15262 GCA_032230775.1 Mycobacterium sp.
CAACGCAGCGGCTAGATTCATGGCCATGTCTGCTGCATCTCGAAAAGAGCACCCCAATAACGCACCCGGTGTACCGATGGTGTTCCCGGTCGCGGTGGAGAAATTTCAGGTCAAGTACTTCAACCCGCTGATCAAGCCGTTCGCGCGCTTCATACCGGGAATGGCGACCATCAAGCATCGCGGCCGCAAGTCGGGTAAGCCGTACGAAACCATCGTCACCGCATACCGCAAGGGCAATCTGCTGGCGATCCCGCTGGGCCACGGGAAGACCGACTGGGTGAAGAACGTGCTGGCGGCGGGCGAGGCCGACGTGCACTTCATCAGGCGAGACGTGCACCTTGTCAACCCCCGGATCCTGCCTGCAGGCAGTGGGTCCGAAGGGCTGCCGTTCATGGCCAAGGTGCAGTCGAAAAAGGTCGGGGTCTTCGTCGCGGATATCGCTTGACCGCGCTGACACACTGACCGCATGGCGTGGGAAGTCTGGCTGACGTTCTTCGGTGCGGCCATCGCGATCAGTGTGTCACCGGGAGCGGGTGCCATCCAGTCGATGGCGACGGGCATGACACATGGTGTGCGGCGCGGCTACTGGAGCATCCTCGGCCTCGAAGTGGGCCTGATGCTGCAGCTCGCGCTCGTCGCGGTCGGGCTGGGCGCGGCGGTCGCCAACTCGATCCTGGCGTTCACCATCATCAAGTGGCTGGGAGTGGCGTATCTGCTCTATCTGGCCGTGCGGCAATGGCGTACCGCGACCGTCGACCTGCGCGAGCAGATCGGCAAGGCGATGGACGGCGGCAGGTTGACGCTGCTCGTACGCGGATTCCTGGTCAACGCAATGAATCCAAAGGGCCTCGTGTTCTTCCTCGCCGTGCTGCCGCAGTTCGTGATCCCGACGGAGCCGCTGCTGCCCCAATACCTGGCCGTTGGCGTGACGATGGTCGCCGTCGATCTCGTCGTCATGGGCCTCTACACGGGCCTGTCGGTGCGCCTGGCGAATTGGCTGCACACCCCACGCAAGCAAACCGCGCTCAACCGCGTGTTCTCCGGGCTGTTCGCCGCGGCGGCCGTCGTGCTTTCGCTCATGCGGCGGGGTCCGGCTACGGTCTGACCAGCCCGGGCTACGGACGAGTGAAGACGGTCTTGCCCCTCATCGCCGGCCACGCTCGCGGGGCGTCCTCCCAGGCAACCACCCGGTCCACCGCCGGCGCGAGATCGCAATGCGCGGTGACCATTTCGAGAACCTCGGGGATCGCCGCCCGCGCGTTCACCCGAGCGGTCACGAACCGCAGACCGCGGGTGTACATCGCCAACAACGGCATCTCGACACCGCCCAGGTAGACGCCGGTGTCCGTGCAGACCCCGTCCGGCCATGTGGCACGCATCGTCGCATTCAACATCGCCGGGTCGGCCGTGGTGTGCACCGTGATCGGATAAGGGTCCAAGGACTTATAGGGCTTTGGCTTGTCATGCACTGTGGCACCGAGCTTTTCGGCCATGGCCAGCCGCTGCGGGTCGGTGTCGACATAGTCGACGTGTGCGCCGTAGGCAGCTGCGAACGCGGCGGCGTACAGCCCGATCGAGCGGCGGCCCGCCACCAGAACCCGGCGATCCGCTGGGTCGAGGGCGGCCAACTCCGCACGGTAGGGAGCGACGGCCCGCCAGCCGTCGGGAATGTTGTCGGACAGCGATGCGATGGCGACCGGGTCGACGGTGTCCCCCAGCGGCACCAGCATGGCGTCCGCATATGGCACCAGGACCAGGTCCGCCATGAAGCCGCCGCCGTCGAGCCCGGCAAGGGGCGCCATGCCGTACATCGCCATCAACGGCAATGACGCGCACGAACCGGTGACGCCGCGGCGACACGCCGGGCAGCTCCCACAGCTGATTTGGAACGGGACGATCACCCGATCGCCGACCTTCACCTCGCGGACGGCGTCGCCGACCGCCACGACCTCGGCAACTCCTTCATGCCCAACCGCGTGCCCGGGCGGCATCGGCAGCTGCTCCTCGGCGACGGCGACGTCGAGGTCGCAACACGCCACCGCAATGGGACGGACGATCGCCTGCTCGGGTGCCGCGATCTCGGGGTCGGGCGCGTCTCGCCAAACATATTCGCCCGCCGCCTCGAACATCAGCTGCTGCATGACAGACCTTTCTTTAGCGACCTTTCTAGTATTGTTGAGTGATCTCTCAAGTAAAGTCAAGGCATGCCCCGTCCTGATCGAAGCCGAGTCGCGCTGGTGGACACCGCGGCGGTGTTGTTCCGCAGGCAGGGCTATGCGGCGACGGGGGTGAATCAGATTCTGGACACCGCCGACGTCAAGGCCGGTTCGCTGTATCACCACTTTCCCAGCGGCAAGCAGCAGCTGGCCGCCGCGGTGGTCGACAGCGCCGGGGCAGCCATCGAGCGACAGTTGCGTCGGTTCCTCGACAGCGGGTCGCCGGTGGCCGACATCGTCGACGGCTGGATCGAACTGTTGGCGTCGGGGCTGTCCGCTGATCAGCGCGACGGCTGCCCCGTCGAGCCGATCGCCACCGAGTCGGTGCACGCCAGCCCACTGGTGCGCGAGGCATCGGCGCGAGCGTTCGGGGGATGGTGCCTTGCCTTAACCGACCGGCTGCAGGCCGACGGCTGGCCGGAGCAAGCGGCCGAGCAGACGGCGCTGGCGGTCATCGCGCTCATCGAGGGGGCGCTGATCTTGTCCCGCGTCTCCGGAGATGCCGATGCGCTGAATGCCGCCAAGACCGCGGCGCGCACGCTGCTCAGCTGAGGCGCGATCGATCGACCGCGGCCTCGCGCTCGCGCTCGTTGTTTCCGAAATTCGCGACGGCGCCAGTGATTACGAGCTAGGTGTGGAGGATCCGGCAGTCCCTCCCGTCGGGTTCGGATCATCCGCTCCCGACTTAGGTTTGAACGGATTCGGGAGTGAGCTGAGCGTTTTTTGGACAGAGCTCAGCGCGGTGCCACCCGCCGCCATGGATGACTGCGGACCGGGCCTCGCAGGCAGGACCGAACGGACCAAGTCACCCGGCTTCCAGCCACCCGAGGGCGCTTTCGGCGGCTCGACCTTGTTGGGCCCGGTCCCGATCCCCAGCGCATCCCGCAGCGGTGTCAGGATGGGCCGATCCTCGACGGGCGGTGTCACGTCCTCCGGCGCCTGCGGCTGCTGAATCAGCGGGACGGAGGCCCCTTCGCGAAGGAGCGCCTGGTTGCCTCCGGCGCCGGCGAGGCCGGGCACGGCCGGCTGCCCCAGCGCTGCGAGCCGCCCAACGGTTTCCGTTGCGCCCGCGGCGACCGACTGCGTGTCCGAGATCCACTGATCCGGCGGCGGCACCAGTTGGAAGGGCACCGGTTCGGTGGGATACGCGCCCTCCCCGACCGGCCTGCTGTAACCAGTCTCGATGACCGATCGCAGGAACGGGTCCAGCGCAACCACCACGTCCTTCGGCACGCCGAGCTGAAGCAGGGGCATGGTCAACGGCAGCTCGCCGTCCGGTGCCACGAGCAGCACATCGGTGATGGTGCCGTCGGAACTCGTCGAGACGATCGCCCCCGCGGGCGGGTTCGTCGGGTCTACGAGAGGGACGTCCTTGTAGTAGCCGGAGTGCAGATAGTAAAAGCCCAAGACTGCATTGAGGTCCGAGGCGATGTTGAAGACGTAGTCCGGCGAGTCGGCCACGCCGTCGTACTGTTTGGTGACCTGGAGAACCTTCGTGTCCGCGTCCGTCGGGGTGGTGCCCCCGCCGAAGGACACGCCGAGGATCGGTACGTAGACACCCGCGGGGAGCCGGGTCAGGATGCCGCCGTCGTTGCGACGCGGATTGCTGGCCAGCACGAACACGACGTCGTCGTTGAGGCCCTGCTCCTCGAGAATCGGGATGGCGTTGGCCGCGGCGCCGGCACCCTGCGAGTAGCCGACGACGTATATGGTCTCGCCCTGGTAGTTGGGATCCGCCTTCGCGGCCTTGACGGCCTCGACGATTCCGTCGGTCGCCAATCCCTCGGAGACGTCGTAGGTCGGGTCACCCAGGCCGGTGAGAGGCCCAAGACTGCGGGGGTATTCGACGAATACGTTGTCGTCCGCTACCGGCTGCCTGTACCCACCCTGGAAGGAGTCGGCCATCCGGAAGAACGGGACGCCCTCCTCGTTTCCGGTGATCGACTTCGTGCCGTCGACGAAGATCGTCGCCGCAAGCAGATTCGGCGGCGACACGTGGCTATCAGTGGCGTATGCGAACCCGAAGACCGCCACTGCTTCCAGCGCGATACCGGTGGTGACGTACGGCCCCCACGATCTGCGCGGCTTGCTGTGCTTCCCCACCGATGGAACCCCTCCCGATATGTGGCAGAGGCCACAGCCAGCAAATGTTAGCCAGCGTAGGGGATGGGCCGAACAAGAGAGATACCGGTCCGGTGTTTCGCAAACAGATTGAGCATCGCCAGGACTTTGCCGCTAAACGTCCAACCCGATGTCCAGCACGCGCACCGAGTGGGTAAGAGCGCCAACCGCGAGATAGTCAACGCCGGTGCCCGCATATTCGGCCGCGGTATCTAGGGACAGCCCTCCCGACGACTCGAGTTTCGTTTGCGGCGCGCGGGCATCACGGCGCTGCGCCGCGATCTGCGTCTGCCACACCGGAAAGTTGTCAAGCAGTACGAGTGCCCCGTCCCCCAAGTCCTCGGCGAGTACCTCGTCGAGCTGCTCGAGCGAGTCGACCTCGACCTCGCACGGCAAATCCGGCGCTGCGGCGCGGACAGCCCGCAGTGCGGCCACCACCGAACCCGCCGCCGCGACATGGTTGTCCTTGATCAGTGCCGCATCACCGAGGCCCATCCGGTGGTTGACGCCGCCCCCGACACGCACCGCGTACTTCTGCAGGGCACGCAGACCCGGCAGCGTCTTGCGGGTGTCGCGAATCTTCGCCTTTGTGCCCGCCACGGCGTCCACCCACGCTGCCGTCGTCGTCGCAATGCCTGACAGGTGACACACCAGGTTCAGCATCGTGCGCTCGGCGGTCAGCAGACCTTGCGTCGGCGCCTCCACAATCAGCGCCGCAGCGCCGGCCTCCAGGCGTGCGCCGTCGTCCACCCGGTGCTTGACCCGGTAGCCGCCGGGTCCGATTACCTCGTCGAGCACAAGCAGCGCGATCTCGACACCTGCGATGACTCCCGGTTCGCGGGTGGCCATCGAGGCGGTGGTCGTCGTGTCGGCAGGCACCGTCGCCAACGTGGTGACATCGGGCCCGTAGCGCAGGTCTTCCTCAAGGGCGCGTGCGATCACCCTTCGAGCCTCCGTCAGCTCGTCGGCGCTGAGCTCCATCAGCACGCCACCGCGGGCACAAGGCTATGCGCCAGCGCCGGGTCGGCCTCCGGGTAGTCGGACCGGTGATGGCAGCCGCGGGACTCGGTGCGCGCCAGCGCCGCGGCGGCGACGGCGCCCGCGGTGGTGGTGAGCGCGACGTCCTCGAAGTCGCTGCGGGACTTGAGGACACGTGTCGTGGCGGTGTCGAGTTCCTTCGCGAGCCGCTCTAGGCCGTCGCCGTCCCGGACCACCGATGCGTAGCGCGTCATCGCCCTCTGCAGATCGGCTCGTGGCAGCGCGCGGCGAGTCGTCTGCTCGGGCAACACCGCGCGACTCGGCCCGGCATCCACTGCGTGCTCGGCAGCTGCTTTACCTGCCCGGCCACCGACCACCAGACCCTCCAGAAGGCTGTTGGACGCCAACCGGTTCGCACCGTGCAGTCCGGTGCGGGCCACCTCACCGGCCGCGAACAGGCCCCCCACTTCGGTGCGCCCAAACACGTCGGTGACTACGCCGCCGCAGCTGTAATGCGCGCCCGGCACGACCGGGATCGGTTCGCGCGTCGGATCGATGCCTGCTGCCCGGCAGGCCGCTGTCACGGTCGGGAACCGTCGCTTGAAGCCGTCGATACCGCGCGCGTCGAGATACACGCACGGATCGCCCGTCAGTGCCAGCCGCGTGTCGATCGCCGCCGCCACCACATCCCGCGGCGCGAGGTCGCCCATCGGATGGACTCCAGCCGTCACCGAATTCCCTTGCCGATCAATCAGAATCGCCCCCTCGCCGCGGACGGCCTCCGTGATCAGCGGGCGCCGGCCACCGGCATCGCCGTCGAACAGCATCGTCGGGTGAAATTGGATGAACTCGAGGTCGCTGACCGGCAGGCCCGCCCACATCGCCAACGCGACGCCGTCGCCCGTCGAGCCATCAGGGTTCGTGGTCGCGCTGTACAGGTGACCCAGCCCTCCGGTCGCCAGGATTATCGACGGCGCATGCATGACACCGAGCCCGTCGTCGTTGAGCACGAGCACACCAGTAACCGCGCCATCGGCCTCGAGCAACTCCAGTGCGACGTGATTGCGCCGGATGTCCAGCCGCGCCGCGGCGCTATCGAGCGCCCGCTGCACCTCCGCGCCCGTCGCGTCGCCACCGGCGTGGATGATCCGACGCCTCGTATGCCCGCCCTCGCGGGTGAGCGCCCACTGGCCCGGCGCAGCTTCGTCGAAACGCGCTCCGTCGTCGACCAATTCGGCGACCGCGCGATAGCCGTCGGCCACGATCGAGCGCACCGCATCCGGATCGCACAGGCCAGCTCCAGCTGCCAACGTGTCCGCGACATGCTGGTCGACCGAGTCTCCGTCTTCATGTAAGGCGTCCGGCAGTACGACGGCGATCCCGCCCTGCGCATAGAAGGTCGCGGTATCACTCGCCTTGCTCAGCACCACCACTTTTCGGCCGCTGCGATGCGCGGCCAGAGCCGCGACAAGGCCCGCAACCCCTGTGCCGATGACGACGACGTCGGCGCGGTGCTGCCAGAAAGCGTAGCCCCCGCACCCCGGCATGTCCCGAGTCATTCGCCGCCGCCAGGCTGGCCGATCTCGATCATGTGCTGCACGCTGGCACGGGCCCGTCCTGCGGTTTCGGGATCGACGTCGACCTGGTCGGCGCCTTCCACAAGGCAGCGCAACAGCGCGGCTGGCGTGATCATCTTCATGTACTTGCACGACGCGCGATCGTTGACTGCACGGAAGTCGACTTCCGGTGCGGCGCGGCGCAATTGGTGCAGCATGCCGACCTCGGTGGCGACGAGCACCTGCCGCGCCTTGGTTTCGCGGGCGGCGTCGAGCATGCCGCCGGTGGACAGGATCTTGACCCGGTCTTCGGGGAACGCGCCCTCACCCGCCAGGTACAAAGCCGAGGTGGCGCAACCGCATTCGGGATGCACATACAGCTCGGCGTCGGGATGCGTGCGGGCCTGGTCGGCCAGCTCGTCGCCGTTGATACCCGCGTGCACGTGGCACTCGCCCGCCCAGACGTGCAGGTTCTTCCGACCGGTGATCCGACGGACATGGGCACCCAGGAACTGGTCGGGGCAGAACAGCACCTCGCGGTCCTCGGGAATCGACGCCACCACCTCGACGGCGTTCGACGATGTGCAGCAGATGTCGGTCTCGGCCTTTACCGCCGCTGTGGTGTTCACGTAGGACACCACCACCGCGCCGGGATATTCGGCTTTCCACGCGCGCAGTTCGTCGGCGGTGATCGAGTCGGCCAGCGAGCAGCCCGCCCGCTGGTCGGGAATCAGCACCGTCTTGTCCGGGGACAGGATCTTCGCCGTCTCGGCCATGAAGTGCACACCGCAGAACACGATGGTGTGCTCGGGCGCGTCGGCGGCGATGCGGGACAGCGCCAGCGAGTCGCCGACGTGGTCGGCTACGTCCTGGATGGCAGGCAGCTGATAGTTGTGCGCAAGCAGCGTGGCGCCGCGCAAATCTGCGAGTCGACGGACTTCGGCAGCCCATTCCTCGTCGCCGTCGACGCCGGCGTAGCCGGTCGGACTATTGGTGATTCGGGTCGCCAAATCGCCTGCGGGCATACGGTCCAGAACCGTCATAGCCGCCTCCTCAATCCCGGCTGAGGTTTTCGACTTATAATCGAAAACATGTCACATATTAGCACCGCGCATGAGGTGCTCGCTGTCGTGTTCCAGGTTCGGGGCCTTCATCCCGAGGGCGACTCCCGGAAACCCGCACTTCACGTGCTGTTATGGCAGCGTGCACTCGAACCCGAGCGCGGAAAGTGGTCGCTGCCCGGTGGCGGGCTCAGTGACGACGAGGATCTGACCAGCTCGGTTCGCCGTCAGCTCGCGGAGAAGGTGGATCTGCGTGAACTTGCTCACCTCGAGCAATTGGCTGTGTTCTCCGATCCAGACCGGATTCCCGGCGTGCGCACGATCGCGTCGACGTTCCTCGGCCTCGTGCCCTCCCCCGCGACGCCCGAACTGCCGCCCGACACCCGCTGGCATCCGGTGAGCCAGTTGCCGCCTATGGCCTTCGACCACGGCCCGATGGTGGAAAACGCCCGCATCAGGCTGGCCGCCAAGATGTCGTACACGAATATCGGATTCGCCTTGGCGCCAAAGGAATTCGCGCTCTCCACACTGCGGGACATCTACAGCGCGACGCTGGGCTATCAAGTCGATGCCACCAACCTGCAGCGCGTGCTCGAGCGTCGCAACGTCATCACCCGAACCGGAACCACCGCGCGTTCGGGACGAAGCGGCGGCCGTCCCGCCGCGCTCTACCGCTTCACCGACTCGCGCTACCGGGTCACCGATGAATTTGCGGCGCTGCGCCCGCCCGGGTGAGTCGACTGGATTCTTAATGCCCTCTTAAGTAATACTGCCGGGATGGACTTGGGCAGCGTGGCTCCTGTAACCGGCGCGGAGTGGATCGGGCAGCCGCAGCACGAAGAACTGCAGCGTGGCGCCCGCCCTCAACTGCCCTCCGACGACCCGTTCTATGACCCACCTGCAGGTTTCCAGCACGCCAACCCCGGCACGGTGCTGCGCAGCCGGGACGTCGAGCTGGCCTTTCTCGGGCTGATCCCCCAGCGCATCACGGCCACCCAGCTGCTGTACCGGACCACCGACATGCACGGCAATGCGGAGGCCGCGGCCACCACGGTGATCGTGCCCGCCGAGCGCGCGCCGAAGGCCGTCACGCCGGTGATTTCTTACCAGTGCGCCATCGACGCTGTGACGTCCCGCTGCTTCCCCTCATACGCCCTGCGCCGACGCGCGGTGGCACCCGGAGCCGTCGCGCAGTTCGAGTTCCTGCTGATCGCCGCGGCCGTCGCCGAGGGCTGGGCCGTTTCCGTGCCCGACCACGAGGGACGCGCCGGAATGTGGGGCGCGCCCTATGAGCCCGGCTACCACGTTCTCGACGGCGTGCGAGCCGCGCTGAACACCGAGAGGCTCGGCCTGTCGCCGTCGGCGCCGGTCGGCCTGTGGGGCTACTCCGGCGGTGGCCTGGCCAGCGCATGGGCCGCCGAGATGAGCGGCTCCTACGCGCCCGAACTCAATGTCGTCGGCGCAGTGCTCGGATCGCCCGTCGGCGACCTGGGACACACCTTCCGCCGACTCAACGGCACAGTGATGTCCGGCCTGCCCGCGCTCGTCGTCGCCGCGCTGGCGGACATCTACCCCGAGCTCAACAAGATCGTCCAGAAGCACGCCACCCCAGAGGGCAAGGACCTGCTGAAGCGGCTGCACGACATGACGACCGCAGAGGCCGTCATCCGGATGGTCAAGAAGGACATGGACGACATGCTCGACGTGCCTCTTGAGCAGGTCCTGAACACCCCTGAGGTCAAGCACGTCTTCGACGACATCAAGCTCGGCGCGGCGGTGCCCACCCCGCCGGTGCTGATCGTCCAGGCGGTGTTCGACCAGTTGATCTCCGTCGGGGACATCGACGAGCTTGCCGAAACGTACTCGGCAGGCGGCGCCGATGTCACATACCACCGCGACATGTTCAGCGAGCACCTGATGCTGCACCCGCTGTCCGCGCCGATGACACTGCGCTGGCTGACCGACCGATTCAACGGAAAGCCGCTGTCCGAGCACATGATTCGGACCAAGTGGCCGACGCTGCTGAACCCGATGACTTACCTCGGCATGGCGCGGCTCGCCAAGATCACCCTGAAGGTCGTCACTGGGCGGACGGTAGAGCGCTCTCCGCTGTGACTGGCGGCCCGATCACCGGCTCTTCGACCGGCGGCCAGGCGCCGAGATCGTCACGCTGCGTCGACACCGCCATCAGCGCATAGACCAGGGCCGCGGTCGCGGCCGGAAGCAGGATTGTCGCGGCGATCTGTAGCGGCGAGTGCCCGAAAAACACTGCGGGCGCTTCGATGACGTAGTGCACGCGGTGCTCCGGCGACACTGGCGCACCCGCGATGTCGATCGTGCCGTAGCGCCAGTGCACCAGGGCGGCGCCGACTCCTGCCGCGGCACCCGCGGCGGCGGCTGCGCCGATGGCCAGTGCGGCCACCATCACCGGACCCCGATGGGTGCGCCACTGCCAGAGCAGCGCGGCCGCGATGATCGCGAGCGCGCCAAGCATGCCGACCATTAGGACCGCCGCGACGAAGAAGTGATCCGCCTCGTTGCCAAGAAAGGCCTTGACCCTCTCGCCGCGTTTGGTCAGCGCGACCACGCCGTGGATCGGTGGCGCCAGCCAGGCCCACAGTGCGCCGACCAACGCACCGACCACCGTCACGCCCGCTACCGTGATAATCACGGCGCGGCGGCGCGAAATACGCGGCGGGGCAACCTCATTCGTCGCTGCTATCGCCTCTTCGCTAGGGCGCTCATCGGAAGTCATCAAGGTCCTTGGAGTCCAGTTCGCCGTGGCGGGAACATTTCGCCGACCAGCCGTCGGGGCGCACCTGCACCACCATGCGGCGGCCGCACTCCGCACAGAACCGGGGTGGCTCCAGGCCGAGTTGCGCGGCGGTCGGGACTGCCCCGCCTGCGGGCTCGCCAGTGTAGACGTTGAACTTGGCCATGGCCTTGGTGGCAACCACGCCTACAGGCTGGCGTTGAGCGCCTTGATCGGCATCTGCAGATCGCCCAGCAGTTCGAGATCGGCCTCGGCAGGCCGGCCCAGCGTGGTCAGGTAGTTGCCGACGATGACGGCGTTGATGCCGCCGAGGATCCCCTTCTTCGCGCCGAGGTCGCCAAGGGTGATTTCCCGGCCGCCTGCGAAACGCAGCATGGTGCGTGGCAGCGCGAGGCGGAACGCGGCGACGGCCTTGAGCGCCTCCGACGCAGGCAACACCTCGAGGTCCCCAAAGGGCGTGCCGAGCCGGGGGTTCAGGAAGTTCAGTGGCACTTCGTGCGGATCCAGCTCGGCGAGGTTGGCCGCGAATTCGGCGCGCTGTTCCAGGGTTTCGCCCATGCCGAGGATGCCTCCGCAGCACACCTCCATACCTGCCTCGCGGACCATCCGCAGGGTGTCCCAGCGCTCCTCCCACGTGTGGGTGGTGACAACGTTTGTGAAGAACGACCGGGCCGTTTCCAGGTTGTGGTTGTAGCGATGCACACCCATCTCTGCGAGCCGCTCGACCTGCTCTTCGGTGAGCATGCCCAGTGAGCACGCGATCTGGATGTCGACCTCGTTTCGGATCGCCTCGATGCCGGCGGCGACCTGCGCCAGCAGCCGCTCGTCGGGTCCGCGCACGGCGGCGACGATGCAGAATTCGGTGGCACCGGTCTTGGCGGTCTGCTTGGCGGCTTCCACCAGGCTCGGAATATCCAGCCATGCGCTGCGCACGGGCGACGCGAAAAGTCCTGACTGCGAACAGAAGTGGCAGTCCTCCGGGCAGCCGCCGGTCTTGAGGCTGATGATGCCCTCAACCTCGACATCGGGCCCACACCATGCCATCCGCACCTCGTGCGCCAGCGCCAGCAGCTCGTCGAGCCGGCCGTCGGGCAGCTGCAGCACTTGCAACACCTGCTCCTGGTGGAGGCCCTGACCGCGCTCCAGCACCTGATCGCGCGCCAGCTCCAGAATGTCGCTCACCCGAATAGCCTTCCCGTGTCTTGAACACGTCGGCCGAGCCGACAATTGAACACGTCGGCCGAGCCGACAATTGAACACCGTTCAGGTTAGGCTACGGGCGTGCAGCTCCACAAACGCGACGTGGTCGATGCGGCGACGACACTGCTGGACACCTACGGCATCGCCGACCTGACGATGCGCAGGCTGGCCCGTGAGCTCGACGTCTCCCCCGGCGCCCTGTACTGGCATTTCGCCAACAAGCAGCAGCTGCTGGGCGCCGTCGCAGACCGGATCCTGGAATCCGTTGGCGATGTGTCCGCAGGCTGGCAGAACCGCGTTGCCGGGACCTGCCGACGTCTGCGCGATGCGCTGCTATCGCACACCGACGGGGCCGAACTGGTCTCTGCCAGCTTCGCGGCCGGGCAATCGGAGGCGATGTCCCGGATTCTGACCCGACTCACCGCCGCCGCGGCCGACGCGGGTGTAGACCTCACCCACGCCGAGCTGGCAGCCCGCACGGTCGTCTACTACGTGCTGGGCTTCACCGCCGACGAGCAGTCCAGGCTGCAGTGGGACGCCGCGGGCGCCGAGCTGCCCGACGGTCAGTCGGTGCTTTCCGAAGATCCCAGCGCGCGGTTCACGTTCGGGCTTCGACTGCTCGTCGACGGCATCGCGGCGCACAGCGACACGGTTGTCGGGGCGCGCGACTAACGTCGCCGACGTGATCACTGTCGACGACGTCCGGCGCATCACCGCGTCATTGCCTCGGTCCTACGAGGTGGTGGTGCGCGACCAGATCAAGTTCCGAGTAGGACAAATCGTCTTTGTCGCGTTTTCGCGCGACGAAACGGTGATGGGCGTGGGCTTTCCCAAAGAGGAACGGGAGGCGATGGTGGCCGCAGAGCCCGACAAGTTCATGCTGCCGCGCAAGTCGGACATGCGATACAACTGGATTCACGTTCGGCTGGACGCAATCGACCCTGAGGAACTGCGCGAGCTGGTGATCGATGGGTGGCGGATGTGCGTACCGAAAAAGGTTGCGGCGTCACTGGATACCGTTGGTGACGACCGCGTCCAGGGCCGCGACTGACTCGGCATCACCCGAAACTTCCACCGCGCCGCCACGCGTCCACGCCCACAGCGCGAGGTCACCGATGGGCGCCCGCACGGTCGCGCTCGGTTTCCCCGCCGAGGCCCTCACCGCGCGAGGCCCCTCGGTCGAACGGCCGACCTCGACCAGCCACTGCCGATCAGCGTCGGTGGCCACGAACTCGACGACGGCGCCAGCCTGGTAGGTCGCCCCGGCAGGCAGCCAGCCCCACATCACGTCAACGGCATGGTCGACGGCACCGGCGGCCACATCGGGGCCGATCGGGCTAACGGGCACTGCGGCAGTCAGTTCAGCGTCGACGCGGTGCATCGTCGCCTCGTGAATCTGCATCCGGCGCGTGAATCCGACCGTCTGTTCCGGCGGCCACCACGACCAACGCGGCTCGGGATCGTCGAGGCGGTCGAGTTGCTCCAGCAGGGCCGTCGTGGCCTGCTCCCGCAGTGCGAGCAGATCGGCCGTGCTGTCGGGACGCGAGGGCGCGGCCCGTTCGATGGCCGCGACGTCAGCGTCGGTGCGGACATCCCACTCCAGGACGCTTGCCCAGAACTGGTGCACCACAATCAGATGCCACAGCAGGTCGGATGCGCTCCACTCGGGGCAGGTTGGGCAGCGGGCGTCCGGGGCGGTGGCGGCAAGCACATCTGCGAAGCGCTGCGCCTCGGTGCGAATGATCGCGGTCGGATCCATGATGCAAGGATCTCAGCTGATCGGATACTCGCGCTTGGCGTTTCCGTCCCAGCGGCGCAATCCGACGACGCGGCCTGCGATCTCCGGCGGCCTTCCCGCGACGCGCAGGGCCCGCCCCAGCTGGGCAGGCACGACGCGGCGGGCCAGGGTGACGTGGGCGGTCCACTGGCCAGGCAAGGCATTCGGCATCGGACCGGGCGACAGATGCGGCACGCACATGCGGTACACCTCGGCGTGCACGTCGAGCAGCTCAACCGTCGGCACCACAAGCCGCGCGAGCACCGCCTTCGCCCTGCCGAAGAACAGCGGAGCCCCGATCCGGCACGCGAACGGGAACCGTGGCAGCAGCGTTGCAAGCAACTCATCCACCTCGGGGTCAATTCGTTCAGCGACGGTCAGTGTCGAATGTGGGCGGCTCGCGGGCGCCTGACTCGGAATTCCTGCCTCGCGCAGCCCGTCCCAGATGTGCCGGACCGAGGCCTCGGTGTCCGGGTCGAAGACCAGCTCGACGGAGTGAACCACCGCTACACCAGGCTCGTAACCCACTGCGGGTCGAACGCCGACGCGCTCATCGACTCGAACTCGGCGGCACTCATCGCCCCCGCGCCCGCGGGCAGCACCGCACGCACCGTGGCCAGCTCGCTCAGCGCGTCACGATTGCCCGCCTCTGCCGCATCCGGCTTGCGGGGCCACGCACCAATCACCAGACCTGCGCATGGAATCCCCTGGGCAGCAAGCGCTTCCAGTGTGAGCGCGGTGTGGTTCAGCGTGCCAAGGCCCGGTGAAACCACGACGAGCACCGGCGCGGCCAGGTCGCGCGCGAGGTCCCGCAGCGTCACCCCGCCCGCGCCCAGTTCGACCAGCAGCCCACCCGCGCCCTCGACCAGGGTCAGCTTCGCGTCGACCGATGAGACCGACGCCAGCAGTTCGTCGCGCGTCGGAAGCGCCATGCCGGCGCGCTTGGCGGCCGCGGCGGGAGCCAACGGTTCGGGATACCGCCATGTGCCATGCAGGGCGCCGACCCCGGACAGCCGCGCAACATCGGCGAGGTCGTCGTCGCGGGGGCTGCCGGTCTGCACGGGTTTGCATACTGCGACGTCGACGCCTGCCAGCCGCGCAGAACACGCCAGCGCCGCGGTGGCCACCGTCTTGCCGACACCGGTGTCGGTGCCCGTGACGACGAGAACGCTCACGGGCGCGGTGCGAGCACTTCGGTGAGTACCTCGCGGGCCAAAGCCATTTCGTCGTCGGACAATGACGCCCGCGCCGTCAACCGCAGCCGCGATGTGCCTGCAGGAACCGTCGGCGGCCGGAAGCAACCGACTCGCACGCCGCGGTCCAGGCACGCCACCGCTGCGGCCAGCGCCACCTCCGGCTCGCCGAGGATGACCGACACCACCGCCGCCGATTCCGGGCGCTCCGCGACGCCGCACATGTCGGCAAGTACCGATGCATGGTCCAGCACGGATTGCGCGCGCCACGGCTCGTCGATGAGAACCCGCAGCGCGGCCGACGCGGCGCCGACCGCAGCGGGAGCCAGCCCGGTGTCGAAGATGAACGGCCGGGCGGCGTCGATCAGGTGGGCGCGCACCGCCGCG
>JAVXWV010000054.1:0-4359 GCA_032230775.1 Mycobacterium sp.
TGCGCAGCAACAGATCCGCGCCCTGCCGCTCGCCGATCGCGCACGTCACCTCGCGGACCCGTTCGACGTCCGAGTGACGAGTCCCCCGCGGCGCCACTGCAACTGGAACGGGCGACGAGTGAAGCAGCTCGTTGACCACCGAGCCCAGTGAGAAGGGGCCCGCCAGCCCACCGCCCGATCCGCCCACCACGATCGCATCGGCCTCGAGTCGTGCAACCTGATCGATCAGCCCGTCGGCGAAGTATTCGTCGAAAGACACGTTGGTGCGCGCGACGACGTCGTCAGGTACGGCCGCACGCGCCTCGCTGAGCCACTTCTCCCCCTGCTCCTGCAGCAGCTCGTCATAGCCGCCGACCGACAAGCGTGCGACGCCAGCTGGGTCGGGCGGCAGGATGAGGCAGAGCTCCAACTCGGCGCCAAGCGTCCGCGCCAACCGAGCGGCGAGGGCCATCGCATCCGCGCCGCCGGGGGTGGCCAGGTAACCGACGACCAACTTCATATCCGACCACCGCCCATCCGGCACTCCGTCGCGCCATTCCCGTCGATCCTGTCAATCAGCGGTGGTGAATATCGCTCAATCGGTGTATTCGGCTGCGCCGTCCTCGAGTACGAGACGCGCATTCGAGCCGTCTGGATTGGATGCCTCGGTGCGGAACACCGCGTGCCCAGGCTCGGTGCGCCAGATCGCGGTGGTCAGCGTCTCGCCGGGGAACACCGGCGAGGTGAACCGCGCGTCGACGGCGCTGACCTTGGTAGCGTCGCCGCCCCCGAGCGCGCTCACCAGCGCACGACCGGCGACACCATATGTGCAGAGCCCGTGCAGGATTGGCTTTGGAAAGCCGGCCAGATTCTGCGCGAACCACGGGTCGCTGTGCAGCGGGTTGCGGTCACCGGACAGCCGGTAGATGAGCGCCTGGTCGTCGCGGGTGGGCAGTGCGATTCTGATGTCGGGCTCCCGGTCGGGGATCTCCGGAGCGACGGGCCGCTGCCCCGGCTCTCCGCCGAACCCGCCCTCGCCGCGGATAACGGCGGTTGAGAACGTTTCCGCGATGACCTCCGACGTGTCGGGGTCGGTGCCCGTCGCCTTCAGCATCACGATCGCGTTCTTGCCCTCACCCTTGTCCTGGATGTCGGCGACCTCGGCGACGACGCTGAGCTTGCCGGACGGCGGCAGCGGCTTGAACAGCCTGATCCCCTGAAATCCGTGCAGCAGCATGGCGAAGTTGAAGGTGCCGATCTTGGCGGCCGCGGCGAACGGCAGGCAGGCGATGACGGCGTAGGTGGGCAGCACCTGCTGCGGGGTGTCGTGACTGTTCTCCGTAGTGAAGGCCAGATCGTCGAGGCCTGCGCCTACGCCCAGCGCGTAGAGCAGGGTGTCGCGGTCGGTCCATTCGAAGACTGATGGTTCGGTCGTCGCGCCTATGGCGTTCGGGTCAATCGGCATAGTCGGACGATATAGGCCGCACCTCGAACGCGTCACACCGTGTTGACCTTTGCCGGACAAGGGGTGACCATGGCTCGCATGCGCTACGTCGTTACCGGCGGTACCGGGTTTATTGGCCGGCGTGTGGTGTCGCAGATCCTGGCCAGAAGCGATGACGCCGAGGTGTGGGTATTGGTGCGACGGGAGTCGCTCTCCCGGTTCGAGCGGCTCGCCACCGAGGGGGACCAGGCCTGGGGAGACCGGGCTAAACCGCTGGTCGGCGATCTCACCGCGGCAAACCTCGGCCTCACCGACGAGGCAGTCGCCGAACTCGGCGCCGTCGATCACGTCGTGCACTGCGCGGCGATCTACGACATCACCGCCGACGATGCCGACCAGCGGGCGGCCAACGTGGACGGCACCCGCGCGGTGATCGACCTGGCCCACAAGCTGGGCGCCACGCTTCATCACGTGTCGTCGATCGCGGTCGCAGGCACCTATCACGGCGAGTTCACCGAGGACGACTTCGACGTCGGGCAGGATCTGCCGACGCCGTATCACCAGACGAAGTTCGAGGCCGAGCTGTTGGTCCGCTCCGCGACGGGACTGCGTATGCGCGTGTATCGGCCCGCGGTGGTGGTGGGCGACTCCTGCACCGGCGAAATGGACAAGGTCGACGGGCCCTACTACTTCTTCGGCCTGCTGAGGAAGCTGGCCGTGTTGCCCAGGTTCACCCCGATGGTTCTGCCCGACACCGGACGCACCAACATCGTTCCGGTCGACTTTGTAGTGGACGCGATCGTTGAGCTGATGCACGCCGACGGTCGCGACGGGCAGACCTTCCACCTCACCGCTTCGAAAACCATTGGGCTGCGGGGCATCTACCGGGGAGTCGCCGAAGCGGCAGGGCTGCCGCCTCTTCGTGGGTCACTGCCGGGTGCGGCCGCGACGCCGTTCCTTCGGGTCAGCGGGCGCGCCAAGGTGTTACGCAACATGGCCGCCACCCAACTGGGCATACCCGGTGAGATCCTCGACGTGGTCGACCTTGCGCCGACCTTCACATCCTCCAACACCGTAGAAGCCTTGCGCGGCACGGGGATTGCGGTGCCGGAGTTCGCGTCCTATGCGCCGCAACTGTGGCGCTACTGGGTCGAGCATCTGGACCCCGACCGGGCCCGTCGCGACGATCCGGCCGGACCCTTGGTCGGCAAGCACGTGATCATCACGGGTGCGTCCAGCGGTATCGGCCGCGCCTCGGCGATTGCGGTCGCCGAACGGGGTGCGACGGTATTCGCGTTGGCGCGCAACGCCGAAGCGCTCGACGACCTCATCGCCGAAATCCGCGCGGCCGGCGGGCAGGCGCACGCGTTCACGTGCGACGTCACGGACTCGACGTCGGTCGAGCACACGGTCAAGGACATCCTCGGCCGGTTCGGGCACGTCGACTATCTGGTGAACAACGCAGGGCGGTCCATCCGCCGCTCCGTGATCGCCTCCACCGACCGGCTGCACGACTACGAACGCGTGATGGCGGTCAATTACTTCGGCGCGGTGCGGATGGTGCTGGCGCTGCTGCCGCACTGGCGCGAACGCCGGTTCGGCCACGTGGTCAACGTGTCCAGCGCTGGCGTGCAGGCCAACGGCCCGAAGTACAGCGCGTACCTGCCGAGCAAGGCCGCGCTGGACGCGTTCTCCGATGTGGTGTCGACGGAGACGCTGTCGGACCACATCACTTTCACCACTATCCATATGCCGCTGGTGAAGACGCCGATGATCGCGCCGTCGCGGCGGCTGAACCCGATTCCGCCGATCAGCTCGGAACACGCGGCGGCCATGGTGGTGCGCGGCCTGGTCGAAAAGCCCGCGCGCATCGACACCCCGGTCGGCACGCTGGCCGACTTCGGCAACTACATGACCCCGAAGCTGTCGCGTCGCGTACTCCACCAGCTCTACCTGGGCTACCCAGACTCGGCGGCCGCCCGAGGCGTGACGCCTGCCGAGCCGGCAGCCGAGCCGCCGACCCGCCGCCCCAAACGCCCGGCACGCGGCATCAAGTCGGTCCGCATGCTCCGGCCTGTCACAAGACCGATCAAGCGCGCGGTGCGGCTGGTGCCCGGCGTGCACTGGTAGGTGGACGGCCCTATCGTTGGCGAGGTGACCGTGGGGGGCGAGGGGGCGGCTGTCCCGCTGCCCGTGTTCGTCGACGTCGATACGGGCGTCGACGATGCGATGGCGCTGGCGTACTTGTTCGCCAGTGACGATGCCGATGTGGTTGGCATCGCGTCGACGGCGGGAAACGTTCCAGTTCAACAAGTTTGCCGGAACAACCTCGGGCTGTTGGAGCTGTGTCAGATTACCGGCGTGCCGGTGTCGAAGGGCTCTGAGCAGCCGGTCAGCACGCCGCTGCGTACCGCCGAGGACACCCACGGCCCCGAGGGCTTGGGTTATGCCCAGTTGCCGTCGACAGATCGTCAGCTCACCGCGCATGACGCCGCCGAGGCGTGGGTGTGTACCGCACAGGCCTACCCCGGCGAGCTGGTGGCCGTCGCCACCGGACCGCTGACCAACCTGGCGCTGGCCCTGCGCATCGAGCCTGCACTGCCGAAGCTGTTGCGGCGACTGGTAATCATGGGCGGCGCGTTCGACTATCGCGGCAACACCACGCCGGTGGCGGAGTGGAACATCAGCGTCGACCCCGAGGCGGCGGCCGAGGTCTTCTCCGTCTGGGGCGCTGCGTGGGGACTCGAGCCCCCGAAACACATCCCAATCATCCTGGGGCTCAACCTGACTGAAAACGTCGCGATGACGCCAACCATCTTGAGCCGACTCGCGACGGCGGCGGAGTCATCGTCTGTCCCGATGAGCGTGCTCGACGACCGCGGTACCCGGTCGGTGGCGTCCAACCCGCTGATCCGCGTGCTCGAGGACGCGATGCG
>JAVXWV010000061.1:0-6471 GCA_032230775.1 Mycobacterium sp.
CCGGCGGCGGTGGCGTTCTGCGCATAGGCCCGCACCCCGACCACGTACGGGAAGTACAGCGAGTTGTAGTGGCGCCACTGCTCGGTGGTGCCGAAGTCGCCGCCGTCGCGCGGCTTGAGCCGGGCGATCCGGTCGGCCAGCAGAGCCTTGAGTTCGTTGGCCCGTTCCAGCGGCTGGTCGGGCGCGCCACGGACGACGAGGCGCTCGTCGATGACCGGCAGCGCGGTCAGCGGGCTGGCGACGAGCTTGGACAGGTCGCCGTAGTGGCCCAGCGCGCGGCGGGTGAGCCGGGCGAAGGTGTCGTCGTCGACGCCGTCGAGCGGGTTGGCCGACCGTAGCGGCAGCGCAGCTTCGGTGCGCCGAAGCGCGGCGCGGTCGGCCTGCAAATCCGGCGACCTGGAGAACGCCAACCGGTCCAGCAGCCCGGCCAGCGGATCGGCAAGCACGTTGATGGCGATCGCTACAGCCAGGCTGGTGAACAGGAGCACCGTCAGCGCGGTCTCCTGACCCGAAAGCGCCAGTCCGATCAACAGCTGCCCGCCGAACAGCAGCGCCACCACAGCCGTCGCCGCGAACGACCGCAGCATGTCGGCGCGAAGCGCCTGCCCTTCGTCGAACGCGTCCCACATCGCCACGGCGACGCCGAGCACGGCGACGTCGATTCCGGTGGAGGCCAACGCCAGCCAGCTCGGCACCAGACCGAGCGGGATGATCAGGATCGCGTTTGCGAGCGCGAAGAACAATGTGCCGAGCACGAGGAAGCCCGCGACCCGTCCTGGCTGCGTGCGGTGCAGCACGGCCTTGGCCATCGCGCCTAGCGAGGACAGCGAGATCGCCGCGAACATCACCCAGTGGCCCATCCGCAGCGGCCCGTCGACGTTTCCCGCCATCGCCGCGCCGAAGATCGCTACCGCGGCGACGCCTGCGACCAACGCGATTTCGCCTGCGCGGCTGCGCCAGGTCTCGCTCGGCCTGGACATCTCGAGCAGCGCCGCGAACCAGGCGATGCCCGGCACCGTGACGAGGTAGACCTCGACGCTGCTGAGAGCCAGAGACAGACCGGAACCACTGGCGGCGCTCTCTATCCGTACCGCGTCCAGCGCGACCACCGACGCGAAGCTCGTCAGCCCGATCGCGGCCAGTACCAAGACGGGTTTGCGTGGGTCACGGGCCAGCAGGTACAGGCCCAACCACCAGCTGAGCGTGAAGACCACTGCTGACAGCGCAGCCATGACTCAAGTGTGGCATGCGCCTCACATGCCACATCGGCTGAGCCGATCACATGCCGTAGCGGCGATGCCTCGCGGTGTAGTCGCGCAGCGCCCGCAGGAAGTCGACGCGCCGGAACTCCGGCCAGTAGGCCTCCGTGAACCACATCTCCGAGTAGGCGCTCTGCCACAGCAGGAACCCCGACAACCGCTGCTCTCCCGATGTGCGGATCACCAGGTCGGGATCGGGTTGCCCGGAGGTGTAGAGATTCTCCGAGATCGCGTCGATGGTGACGGCCTCGATCAGCTGGTCGCCTGTTGCGCCGTCGGCCAGTTCCTTGCCGAGCAGCCCCCGCACCGCGTCAACGATCTCCTGCCTGCCGCCGTAGCCGACGGCGAGGTTGACATGAAAGCCGCTGCCATTGCCATTGGTTGACTCGACGGCCTCGCGCAGCCGCCGGGCCGGCTCCTCCCCGATGAGCTCGAGGTCACCCACCGTGCGCACGCTCCACCGGTTGGCCGGTGCACAGATCTCCTCGACGACGTCGGTGATGATCTCGATGAGCGACGCCAGCTCACCTGGATCACGCTGCAGGTTTTCGGTCGACAACAGGTAGACGGTGGCCATCTCGATGCCGGTTTCCTGGCACCACCGCAGCATCTCTGCGATCTTGTGCGCGCCCATCCGGTAGCCGTAGCTGACGTCGTCGTGACCGGCATCACGTGCCCAGCGTCGGTTACCGTCGCATAGCACCGCGATGTGGCGGGGCAGTTCGGATTTCGAGGACGACAGTCCCTGACGCAACCGCATCTCGTAGACGCGGTACATCGGTTCCTTGAGTCGCCGAGGAATGATCGCCACAAAGATCCAGACTACTGTGACGTTGGGAAACCCCCAGGGCATTGATGGAGGTGACATGTCCCAGACCGAGACCGCCGACGAGGCCCAACAACAGCCGCCGCACCTATACGCCGAAGACTTCCCCGAAGCCGTCGTCGACGGAGTCGCCCAGTTCCTTGGCAAGCCGAGGCTGCGCGGCTGGATTCACGTATACGCAGCGGTGGTGGCCTTCATCGCAGGCGCGGCCCTGGTGTCGGTGTCGTGGGCGGTGGAGTCGACCCGCGCCGGGCTGGCGACGCTGCTCTACACCTTCACGATCGTGGCCATGTTCGCCGTCAGCGGCACCTATCACCGGGTGAACTGGCGCTCGGAATCGGCGCGGAAGTGGATGAAGCGGCTCGACCACTCGATGATCTTCGTGTTCATCGCGGGCAGCTACACACCGTTCGCCCTGCTGGCGCTGCCGCCGGAGAAGGGCTGGGTGCTGTTCTCGATCGTCTGGGGCGGGGCGATCGCGGGCGTTCTGCTCAAGATGTTCTGGCCGTCGGCGCCGCGCTGGGTGGGCGTACCGCTGTACCTGCTGCTCGGCTGGGTCGCTGTCTGGTTCGTCGGGCCGATCATGGAGGGCGCTGGCGTCGCCGCATTGGTGTTGCTGATTGTCGGCGGCGCGCTGTACAGCATCGGCGGGGTGCTGTACGCGCTGAAGTGGCCCAACCCGTGGCCGACGACCTTCGGCCACCACGAGTTCTTCCATGCCTGCACCGCGGTCGCGGCGATCTGCCACTACATCGCGATGTGGTTCGCCGTCTTCTAGCGATTTGTGGAGTCGGACCGGCGCTGAGCGCCGCTGAGACTCCACAAATCACTCAGCCCTGCGTGATGTTGTCCGGACCCCAATAAGCCTTCATCGATGCGATCTTGCCGTCCTCGTCGAACGTCATGACGCTGATGATCTCGATGGTCATGCCGCCGATCATCAGCCGCCAGAAGAAGGCCGCCTCGTTGCCGAGCGCGCGAAGCGTTACGACTTCTGTCTTGGCGTCGGCACCTTCGACGGCCTTATAGAAGCCGCGGATAGCCCCGCGCCCGATGTGCAAGTCACTGCCGACGGGGTCCTCGACGGTGGCGTCCTCGGCGTAGAGAGCAACGATGTCGTCAGGCCGTCCCTGCGAGACCGTTTCCAGGTAACGGTTGACGGCTGTGGTCATGTCCTCAGGACTGGGCATGGCGGCGACGCTACCTCAGCGCGGCGGCCAAATCTGCAGTTGTGGTGACGGGCAGGTCGCACACCCGGCCGCGGCAGACGTAGGCGGCGTCGGAGCCACGGATCCGGTCACGGTCGACCAGCAGTTCCGAGGAATTGACAGGGCCGCCCACGACGACGGCTCCCCCAGGCGCCAATTCGCGCGCCGCAGAGAGCAATTCCGAGTGCTGCGGGTCGCAGGCCACCGCGATCTGGATGGGTCCGCGCACAGCGGCTTCCGCGACGGCGAGCCAGTGTCCACCCGAGCGCGACAGCCGGGCCAGGATGGGCGTCGCGCCTGCCAATGTGGCGTCGGCGGCCGCGGCATAGCGCTGGGCGCGGTCTGCGGGAACCAGGTGGGCGGCCAACTGCAGTGCCTCGGCGATCGTCGAGGCTCCCGACGGGGTTGCACCGTCGAGCGGGTCGGCGGGCCGAAGCATCAACTGCTCGGCGTCGTCGGCGCTGTCGAACCAGCGGCCCTCGCGGTCCGGGTCGGCGAAATGGTCGAGCGCGACGTCGAGCAGACCGGTGGCGGCGTCAAGCCACGAGGCGTCGACGGTCAGCTGATAGAGCGTCAGGAGCCCGGTGGCCAGTGTCGCGTGGTCCTCGAGGATCGCTGCGCTGTCACCGACCCGTCCACCAAGGCTGGCCCGGCGCAACCGGCCGTCAACGACATGTAGATCGATGATTGAGTGTGCGCATCGGATTGCGGCGCCGAGGAATCCGTGGCGGCCCAACGCCACACTCGCTTCCGCGAGCGCGGTGATCGCCAGCCCGTTCCAGGCCGTGACGACCTTGTCATCGCGGCCGGGTTGCGTCCGGGTCAGCCGGGCGGTGAGCAGTTTGGCGCGGACCCGCTCGAATCTGTTTGGGTCATCCGGATCGACCGGCAGTTGCAGCACCGAACTACCATGCTCGAACGTTCCGGTGTGCGTCACGTTGAAAAGCTCTGCGGCCCAACGCCCATCGTCGTCGCCCAAGACCTCACGCAGCTGTGCGGGCGTCCACACGTAGGTCAAACCTTCTTGGCCGTCGGCGTCGGCGTCCAGCGAGGAGGTGAACATGCCGTCGGCACCCAGCTCGTCGATGATGAAACGGGCAGTCTGCTGAGCTACCTTGCGGGCCAACGGGTTTGATGTGCGACGGGCCCAGTGCGCATAAACCCGCAGCAGCAGCGCGTTGTCGTAGAGCATCTTCTCGAAATGCGGAACCACCCATGACGCGTCGACGCTGTAGCGGGCGAACCCGCCTGCCAGCTGGTCGTAGATACCGCCACGCGCCATCGCCGTGCAGGTCCGCTCCACCGCCTCCAAAGGCATGATGTCGCCGCTGCGTTCGTGGCTGCGCAGCAGCGCTTCCAAGAGCGCCGACGGCGGGAACTTCGGTGCGCTACCGAACCCGCCCCGCTCAATGTCCTCATCGCGAAGCACAGCGGCCACGGCGTGGTCACACAGCCCGGGCTGCACCGGCGGGCCACCGCCAGGCAGGCCCGGAGCCATCGACCGCAGCTCGCCCGCGATGCGGTCGGAGGCTTCCTCGACCTCGCCGCGCCTGCTGTGCCACGTCTCGGAGACCGCGGCGAGCAGCTGCAGGAAGTTCGGTTTCGGGTAGTAGGTGCCGCAGAAGAACGGCAGGCCGTCGGGAGTGAGGAAGCATGTCATCGGCCAGCCGCCCTGCCCGGTTAGCGCGACGGTGGCGTTCATGTACACCGCATCGAGGTCCGGCCGCTCCTCGCGATCGACCTTGATGTTCACGAACCCGTCGTTCATCGCGGCGGCGACCTCGTCGTCCTCGAACGACTCGTGGGCCATCACGTGGCACCAGTGACACGCCGCATATCCGATGGACAGCAGGATCGGAACGTCACGCGCCGCGGCCTCGGCCAGCGCGTCGGGCGTCCACTGCTGCCAGTGCACCGGGTTGTCGGCGTGCTGGCGCAGGTAGGGGCTGGTCGCCATCGAGAGGGTATTTTCCCCAGAAAACTCAGCCGGGCTCACGCCTCGGGTCCTCGGTGACCTCGTCGGCGGCCTGGTCGGGTTCGGATTCGTCGAACGACTCGGGCAGCTTGCGCAGATGCCGGTTCATCGACCACACCAGCAGGAAGGTGCCGATCAGCAGCAGCACGACGATCACGAGACCGAACGGGCTGGCCTTGCCGAAGTCCGGGCCGGTGTCGCGGGGAGCATCGTCGGCCAGCAGGCCGATCGCGAACATCATGGCGTCGTTCACCGGTCCGTCTCAATCCCCGCGAACAGATCCGTCTCGGGCAGTGACACCGGCGTGCGCGAACGGGCCAGTTCATACTCCTCAGTCGGCCATAACCGTTGCTGCCATTCGATCGGCGCTCGGAAGAAGTCGCCGTTCGGGTCGATCTGCGTCGCGTGTGCGCGCAGGGCGTCGTCGCGCTGGGCGAAGTACTTCGAGCACTCGATGCGCGTTGTCACCCTGTGCTCGAAGATGTCCAACTCGGGATCCCAGTGCTTGAGCCACTTCTCGAACGGGCCAACCTCGCCGTGTTTGGCGAACTCGTCCTGCAGCAGTTGCATGCGCTTCCGCAGAAATCCGTGGTTGTAGTACAGCTTGAGCACATCCCATGGCTCACCGGCGTCGGGGAACTGCAGGTAGTCGCTTGCGGCCTCGTAGGCCGCGACCGATACCTGGTGGGTTCGGATGTGGTCCGGATGCGGGTAGCCGCCGTTCTCGTCGTACGTGGTTATCACGTGCGGTTTGAACTTGCGGACCAGGCGCACCAGCGCCTCGACGGGCTCCTCCAGCGGTACAACTCCGAGGCAGCCGTCGGGCAGCGGTGGCGGCGGGTCACCCTCGGGAAGCCCGGAGTCGACGAAGCCCAGCCAATGGTGTTCGACCCCGAGGATCTCGGCGGCCTTGGCCATCTCGTCACGGCGGACCTCGGTTATCCGGCCATGCACATCGGGCAGGTCCATCGCCGGGTTGAGGATGTCGCCGCGCTCGCCGCCGGTCATGGTCACCACCATCACGCGCACGCCCTCGTCGGCGTAGCGCGCGGTGGTAGCGGCACCCTTGCTGGACTCGTCGTCCGGGTGGGCGTGCACCGCCTTCAACCGCAGTTCGGTCAACCGGTCCCCTCTTACTTGCTCGGCCCGGATCGACTCGTGGTCGACGCTTGGCGAGACGTTCCAACCCTCTGGGTAGTCCTA
>JAVXWV010000146.1:0-4784 GCA_032230775.1 Mycobacterium sp.
CGCGCATAGCCGATACCGTGCCCGACGGCGTCGGCCGGCGTCCATGATGCCCAATCCGACTGACGGTAAACATGTTCCACAACCGCGCGGGCTCGTGGGTCTGACAGGTGCGCGAGCCGGAACTCGATAGGATCGCGGCCGGAGTCGGCCGCCAGCTCGTCCATGAACGACTCACAGGCGAACACATTGAGATGTGCCCCGAGCGATCGCAAGGCCGATGTCCGCAGCGGCATCGTCGTCAACAGATGATTGACGACCTCATAGGCCGGAAAGTCGCATCCAGGAACCGCATTGCGACTCGCTCCGCCACCGCGCTCGACAGGCGGTTCACCCCCCGAGCGGATCTCCTCGCCACCGGCGCGGTCGCTCGCTGCGAGGAACGCGGGGTTGGGTGTCATGCCGGGCCTGCTGATGAAGCTGCCGCTCCAGATCTCGTGCCGCCAGGACAACACGCTGCCGTCGGGGCCGCTGTCCGCCGAGATCCGCACCACCCCAGCGGGTCCGAGGGGAGACCAGCTCAACTCGTCGGCCCGCGACCACACCACCTGCACCGGTCGCCCCGGCACGGCGATGGCGAGTACCGCCGCGTCCATCGCCGCGTCGTCGGCGCCGTTGTGGCCGTAACAACCCGCACCGTCGACGTGCCGGACCACGAGACGGTCCTGCGGAATCGTCAGCGCTCGTGCGATCTCGCGGCGCAACAGGTGCACCCCTTGGCTGTGCGTCCAGATCTCCAGGCGGTCGTGCGAGGCGTGTGCCACCGCGCAGGAGGGTCCGATCGAGCCGTGCGCGACATACGGACGGTGGTAGGTCGCGGTGAGTGAGCGGGCGCCGGGGGAGCGCGGCCGCTGTCCCACATCGGCGATCACCGTGGTATCCGTCGGGGCCGAGGTGAGGAAGGCGGGCAACGCGTTCTCGTCGGGCAATGTCGGTCGCTGGTCCCAGATTGCGCTGTGCCGCAGGTGGTCGGCTGCCCGCAGTGCGGTCTCCTCGTGTTCGGCCACCACGGCGAGGAAGTTGCCATCGCGAACCACTGTGATCACGCCGGACAGCTGTTCTGTTGCGCCGGTGTCGATGTCGCGGAGGGTCGCGCCGCGCGACGGCGGGCGGACGACCCGCCCGTAGACCATGCCGTCCAACGTCATGTCGTGCACGTAGCGGGGCCTGCCTGTGAGCTTATCGGGGAGATCCAGCCTTGCGACGCTGGTGCCGACGACGCGGTAGTGCGAAACGGGCTTCGGCGCCACGGTGCCATTTGCGGCTCTGTCCAACAACGTGTCGTCGGCCAACTCCCAGTAGCTGGTTGCGGCTGCGTCGGTAGCGGAGATCTGCCCGTCGTCGATCGTGAGTTCTGTCTTCGGCACGGCGAGTTTGTCGGCGGCGATGCCGAGATAGATGTCACGGACCTCCGCGCACACCTGCCGAAGCGCGGCGCCCGTATGCTGGATGGACAGGCTGCCCGCGGTCAACCCCTCATCGGGGCTGAGATCGGTCGCCGCCGCCGTCATCTCCACGCGGGCGACGTCGACGTCGAGTTCCTCGGCGGCGATCTGCGCTAGTGCGGTGAGCACTCCTTGGCCCAATTCGACTTTGCCGGAACGGATTTCAACGATACCGTCCGACCCGATGTGCACCCAATCGCCAAGCCGTGGGTTGGCGGCAAGCGACGGCGGCAGCGCTTCGGTGGTCACGAAGCGGCCCTTCGCATCTCGGCGGCCGCGATGAGCACGGCCCGCACCACCCGATTGTGTGCGCCGCAGCGGCATAGGTTGTCATCCAGCGCGGCGCGAACCTCGGCCTCGGTCGGTTCGGCATTCGTTGCGAGCAGGCCTGCGGCGCTGACCACGATTCCCGACATGCAGTAGCCGCACTGGGCGGCCTGCTGCTCGACAATCGCGCGGGCGACCGGATGCGGCTCGCCTTCGGCGCCGAGGCCCTCGACTGTCGTCACCTCCTTGCCCTTCACGGACCACACCGGGGTGTCGCATGAGTAGGCCGGGTGGCCGTCGACGAGTACCGAACACGCACCGCAGACGCCGAGGCCGCAGCCGAATCGGGTGCCCTTCAGGCCGAGGTGGTTGCGCAATACATAGAGGAGGGCGGTGTCATCGTCGGCGTCGACGTGCCGCAGGTGGCCGTTGACGCGAACCTCTCCCATCAGTCCAGCATCGCCGCGCTTGGCGATCGCCGCCAGCAAGTTACGTCACACCTGAGCGCGACACTGCCCGCCGATTGTGTTGCGATTGTTGCGGCAAAGTGCGACGAAACCCCGCAACAAGCGCAACATTTTCGAGGCCGAGGCGGCGATGTCACTCGTGGTGAGCACACTGCGGACATGCTCGACCTCGTCCTCCCGCTGGAATGCGGCGGCTGCGGCGCGCCGTCGACGCGGTGGTGCCCAGCCTGCGCGCGGCAGCTGGCCGTCAAGGCCGACGAACCGCACCTGATCACCCCGCGGGTCGATCCGGGCGTGCCGGTGCTATCGCTCGGCCGATACGCCGGTGCTCGCCGTGAGGCCATCGTCGCGGTCAAGGAGCACGGGCGCGCCGATCTGATCGCGTCGCTGGCGGTCGCGCTGCAGACCGGCCTGCAGCGGCTGCTGACGTGGGGGGTGGTCGGCACACCCCTGACCGTCGTGCCCGCACCCACCCGCCGATCCGCCGCCCGGCGCCGCGGCGGCGATCCGGTCACCAGGATGGCGCTGGTCGCCACGGCGGATCTGCCCGGTATCCAAGTCGTCCAGGCGCTGCGGCTGCGGGCGCTGGTCCGCGACTCCGTCGGCCTGTCCAGCGCCGATCGCCAGCGCAACATCGCCGGCCGCGTCAAGATCACCAAGCCCGTCGAGGGCCTGGCAACAGCGGTGCTCGTCGTCGACGACGTCGTGACCACCGGCGCAACCGCGAGCGAATCGGTGCGCGTCCTGCAAATCGCCGGTGCTCAGGTGGCCGGTGTCCTTGCGATCGCGAACGCTTGACGGCCTGGGACGATTTCTCTGAGACAAGCCGATATGAAGAACTGAAAACGGGTCCGCGAATTTACTGGCACTACCCGGTGAACACGGACTACCGTCGGCACAAACCACCCGTGAATGCCTCACGGCGGCGCTCAACCCCGAAGCGCCAGCATCGCCTAGCAGCGGTAGGAGGTGAGTTCTCGACACCTTGCGCCGGTGGGCGGAGCGACATGCAGGCCTGCCGACGCGTATCCGAAAACAAGCAGGGCACGCCAAGCGTGCGACTCCGCAGAGAAACGAGTTGCCAAGCATGTCAAGCCAATCCGTGGACTCAGACCGCACACTGCTGGTCGAGGACGAGACGTCCGAACCCGCCCCGACAGCTGAGGTCGTGGTCAAGGGCCGAAACGTCGAGGTTCCCGAACACTTCCGCCTCTACGTCTCAGAGAAACTGTCACGCCTGGAACGATTTGACCGCACCATCTACCTCTTCGACGTCGAACTCGACCATGAGCGCAACAGGCGCCAACGCAAGAACTGTCAACACGTCGAGATCACCGCGCGAGGTCGCGGGCCCGTCGTCCGCGGCGAGGCCTGCGCAGACAGCTTCTACGCTGCCCTCGAGTCGGCGGTCTGCAAACTCGAAAGCCGCCTGCGTCGCAGCAAGGACCGCCGCAAAGTGCACTACGGCGACAAGACGCCCGTGTCGTTGGCCCAGGCCACGGCCCTCAATCCGCTGCCCGAGACGCGCGCCGAAGACGCGTTGCCGTCTGACGGCGTCGGCGTCGACGATCACGCGCCGGGCCGAGTCGTCCGCACCAAGGAGCATCCGGCCAAGCCGATGACCGTCGACGACGCGCTCTACGAAATGGAGCTCGTGGGCCACGATTTCTTCCTTTTCCACGACAAACAAAGCGACAAGCCTTGCGTGGTGTACCGCAGGCACGCCTACGACTACGGATTGATTCGGCTCGCCTAGAAGCTTTCCAGGGCCTTCGACCAGCTATTTCGGCGAGTCACTTACGATGGACGTCGTCTGATGCTTCGTGGGGTCACATCGAACCCAAACTAGGGAACTGAGGAAATAGCGTGCTGTCGAAGTTGCTCCGCCTCGGTGAAGGCCGCATGGTCAAGCGCCTCCAGGGGGTGGCTGACTACGTCAACACCCTGTCCGACGACATCGAGAAGCTCTCCGACGCCGAGCTGCGGGCCAAGACCGACGAGTTCAAGAAGCGTGTCGCCGATGGCGCCGATCTGGATGACCTGCTGCCCGAGGCGTTCGCCGTCGCCCGCGAGGCGGCCTGGCGCGTGCTGGACCAGCGGCCGTTCGACGTCCAGGTGATGGGCGGCGCGGCGCTGCACTTCGGCAACGTCGCCGAGATGAAGACCGGTGAGGGCAAGACCCTGACCTGCGTCCTGCCTGCCTATCTCAACGCGCTCGGCGGCAAGGGCGTGCACGTCGTCACCGTCAACGACTACCTGGCGAAACGCGACAGCGAGTGGATGGGCCGCGTGCACCGCTTCCTTGGCCTGGACGTCGGCGTGATCCTTGCCCAGATGACACCCGACCAGCGGCGCGTCGCCTATGCCGCCGACATCACTTACGGAACCAACAACGAGTTCGGCTTCGACTACCTGCGCGACAACATGGCGCATTCGCTGGACGACCTGGTGCAGCGCGGCCACCCCTTCGCCGTCGTCGATGAGGTCGACTCCATCCTGATCGACGAGGCCCGCACGCCGCTGATCATCTCCGGCCCCGCCGATGGCGCGTCGAACTGGTACACCGAGTTCGCCCGGCTGGCGCCGCTGATGGAAAAGGACGTCCACT
>JAVXWV010000149.1:0-4264 GCA_032230775.1 Mycobacterium sp.
ACGAGTAGCGAGACCATAGCCGGAGTCTCTCGGCCAAAATTAGTTTTGTCAATATTGACATAACCGGGGTGCGGTACTTTCTGCACATGGTCCGGCCTGCCCAAACGGCGCGCAGCGAGCGCACGCGCGATGCACTGCGGCGGGCGGCCGTGGTTCGGTTCACCGCGCAGGGGGTGGAGGACACGTCGGCCGAGGAGATCGCGGCCGACGCCGGCGTATCGCTGCGGACGTTCTATCGGCACTTCGCCTCGAAGCACGATCTGTTGTTCGCCGACTACGACGCAGGCGCGCAGTGGTTCCGCAGCGCGCTGGCGGCCCGGTCGCCCGACGAGTCGATCATCGAGTCGGTGCAGTCGGCGATCATGGCGAGGCCGTACGACGATTGGGCGGTCACGCAGATCGCCTCGCTGCGTGCCCAAGAGCTCGACCCGAGCCGCATCGTCCGGCACATCCGCCAGGTCGAGGCCGACTTCGCCGAGGCCATCCAGGAACACCTCACGGCGGAGAACCCGCCGAAGCCCGGCACCGACGAACGGATGCACATCACCGTCACCGCCCGCTGCATCGCGGCGGCCGTCTTCGGTGCGATGGAGGTCTGGATGCTCAGCGAGGAACGGTCCTTGCCCGAGCTCTCTCGGCTGTGCCGCGAGGCCCTTGAGACGTTGAGCAAGGGGATCGGCGACCCGCACTTCTGACGAGCGCTCGCGCGAGGAAGCGATAGCTCGAGCGAAGTTTCGTCAATATTGACAAAACTGCGTTACCCGTGTCAGCCTCAGCCGATGACCGACTTTGACGCGATTGTCGTTGGCGCGGGGCACAACGGGCTGACCTCCGCCGTACTCCTCCAGAAGGCCGGGCTGCGTACCCTGTGCCTCGACTCCAAGCTGTATGCCGGCGGCATGGCGTCGACGGTGGAACTGTTCGATGGCTTCAAATTCGAGATCGCCGGCTCGGTCCAGATTCCGACGTCGGCAACGGTGAGCCGCGAACTCGGGCTCGACGATCTGCCCAATGTCGACCTTGACGTGATGTCGGTATCGCTGCGCGGCGTCGGCGACGAACCCCTCGTCTATTACACCGACCCGATGAAGCTGCTGACGCACATCAACGAGGTGCACGGCGCTGAGGCCGTCAACGGGATGGCCGGTCTGATGGCCTGGTGCCAGGCGCCGACCAGGGCGCTTGGCCGCTTCGACGCGGGTAAGCCGCCGAAGACACTCGATGAGATGTATGCCTGCGCCACAGACGAATTCGAACGGTCGACGATCACCGATCTGCTGTTCGGGTCCGTCACCGATGTGCTGGACCGCTACCTGCCGGACAAGGAGAAGAACGGTGCGCTGCGGGGCATGCTGTCGCTCCTCGCGTGCAACACCACCTACCGCGGGCCCGCGACTCCCGGCACCGCCGCGGCGCTGGCATACGGCTTCGCGGTTCCTGACGAGAACGCCCTGCTCGTCAAGAAGCTGCGCGGCGGCATCGGGACACTCACGTCACACTTGTGCGACGTATTCACCTCCAACGGAGGTGAACTCCGACTGCGCAGCAAGGTCGACGAGATCACCGTCGCCGACGGCAGGGTCACCGGTGTCCGCCTCGAGGACGGTTCCACGCTGACCGCGCCGATCGTCATCTCCGGTGTCGCACCGGATCTCACGGTCAACGGGCTCGTCGACGGTAGCGCGGTGCCCACCGACATCCGGGAACGGTTCTCCCGCGTCGATCACCGCGGCAGCTATCTGCAGATGCACTTCGCGCTCGATGGCATCCCGGAATTCGCGCCGCCGTACGAATTGCTCAACGATCCCGCGATGCAGTCGAACATCGGCATCTTCAGCACGCCCGAGGAACTGCAGCAGCAATGGGAAGACTGCAGGCGCGGGATAGTGCCCGCCGATCCCGCGATAGCGCTGCAGATTCCGTCGGTCAACGATCCGGACCTCGCGCCGCCGGGGAAGCACGCGGTCTCGGCGTTCTCGCTGTGGTTCCCCATCGAGGAGAGTCAGTCGAGCTACGGCGAGATGAAGGTGGAGATGGGACAGCGGGTGATCGACAAGAACACCCGACTCGCGCCCAATTTCGAAGGCCTCATCATCCGGCACACCACGTTCACTCCCAAGCACATGGGCACGATGTTCGGAGCACCGGGTGGCGACTACTGCCACGGGCTGATTCACCCCGACCAGATCGGCATCAACCGCCCTGGCCCGAAAGGCTATGTCGATCAACCGATTCCGATCGACGGGCTGTACCTGGCCAGTGCGGGGTGTCACGGCGGGCCCGGTATCACCTTCATTCCGGGCTACAACGCCGCGCAGCAGGCGCTGGCTGACGCCCGCTAGCGGTCGTCTTGACGGTCCCCGTCGTCGGGCTCGGAAACCGTCAGCACGGCCTTGACCACGAACGGGTCGCTCTCCAACTCGTCTTCGAGTCTGCGGAGCATCTTGGCCACCGACGACTCGGCCTGGTCGCCGACGAGGTCGACGCTGGCGACGAGGAAAAGCTGTTTGGGGCCAATGAATTCCATTCGCAGGTACCGCACCGCCGCTACGTCAGGTAGCTGCTGGATCCGCGCCATGGCCGCGTCATACAAGAACTCGGAGCCGGGCTCGCCCGTCAGGAAGCGGCGGTTGCGGTCGATCAGGAGTACCGCGACCACGCCGAGCAGCACGCCGACGAGGATCGAGCCTATCGCGTCCCATGCGGCGACACCCGTCACTTCGTGCATGGCGATGCCTGCTGCGGCGATGACGACGCCGATCAGCGCCGCGGCATCTTCGGCAAACACCGCACGCGTGGTCGGATCCGATGTCGCCAGCGCGTGCGTGAGCAGGTCGCGGTCAAAGCGATGCGCTTCGGCCCGCAGCTGCCGGACGGCTTGGAAGAACGAGATTCCTTCCAGTGCAAAGGATATAGCCAACACGCCGTAGGCAAGCGTGTAGTCGCGGCCTTCGGCCTGTTCCCCGCCGATGAGCTCGCTGACGCCATGCCAGATCGACACCGACGCACCGACGACGAACAGTCCGATAGCGGCGAGCAGCGACCACACGTATGCCTCTCGACCGTAGCCGAGGGGGTGACGTTCGTCGGGCGGACGGGTGCTGCGCCGATTGGCGATCATCAAGAACACTTCGTTGCCGGTGTCGGCCCACGAATGCGCGGCCTCGGCCAGCATCGACGCCGACCCCGTGAGCGCCGCGGCAGTCGTCTTCGCCACGGCGATCGCGAGATTCGTGCTGAACGCGACCAGTACGGTCAGTGTGCTTTCGCCGCCGGCCTTGACCACGAGCGCTCAGTCGCTACGTGCACGCAGCTGGCTGACCCAGTCGCGCGGGACTCTGCCTGCCGGGCCTGGAACTGACTGGTCCTCGGGATGGCATTCCGGCGCAGCGAGTTCCGGCCCGTCGTAATACTCGTTCTCGTCGTAGTTCCAGAACCAATCCTCGCCCGGTTCGAACGACCGGATGATGGGATGTCCGGTCTCACGCCAATGTGCCGACGCGTGCCGGGCCAGCGAATCGTCGCAGCACCCAATGTGCCCGCACGCCGCGCAGCGGCGCAGGTGCACCCACCAGCCGCCGCCCGCATCGCACTCGACGCAACCCGTGCCGCTCGGAGGAACCGCTGGGTCGACGGCTGTACTCATGCACGCGAGCCTACCGGTGGCCGAACCAGCCTCGGGCAAGACTTTTAATCAGGCCGATTCGATCAAAATGAGCGAAACCAAATGCGTTGGGGTAACCAGCCGATTGTGGTATTTGACGGCGTCGTTTGTGGTAATGGTCGGATTGACAGCTAACCATGGGTCTCTTAGCGTGCGGCTCAAGCTGATGACGATTGGACTGCGTGTGAGATCTGTAGACGAGTGCCGCTCGTCGTCATGTGCGTGCGCCGCTCGGCGATCGGGGTAACTCCGGTGCCGCAATCTCTCGGCAGTCAACCGTGACGGGGACTGCCTGGTCCAAGCCCGCTTTCGCGATCGGTGATTTCGTTGTTCTCGCAGGCGAGACCTTTGCCGCCATGGTTCGCCCACCCTTTGCCTGGCGCGAACTGCTGGATCAGATCTGGTTCGTGGCCAGGGTATCGATCGTCCCGACGCTCGTGCTCTCGATCCCATACACGGTGCTCATCGTCTTCACGCTGAACATCGAGCTGATCGAGGTGGGCGCCGGCGACCTGTCCGGGGCAGGCGCGGCTCTGGCATCGGTCACGCAGGTGGGTCCCGTGGTGACCGCGATCGTCGTCTCCGGCGCGGGCTCCACCG
>JAVXWV010000172.1:0-2580 GCA_032230775.1 Mycobacterium sp.
CCGAGTAGCACATGCAACACCACCACGATCGTGATCGCGATGACGAACGACACCGTGTGCAGAACGGTGTCGGGGATGCCGATCAATCCGAATGGCTTCTCCAACAGGTGCGCTACCGCGGGTTCGCCAACCCGACCCAACAGGATCGAACAAATCGTGATCCCCAGCTGCGCCCCTGCCAGCATCACAGGCAGATTCTCGCCAGCCCGGATGACCGTCACCGCACTGTGCTTGCCCTGCTCGGCGAGGGCCTCGAGGCGGTCGCGGCGCGCCGAGATCAGCGCGAACTCCGCTGCCACGAAGAACGCGTTTGCGGCCAGCAGCAGCACGGTCAGAAGCACGCCGAAGAAGTCACCCATCAGCTTCATCGTCCCCGTCGCCACGCCGGCCCAACTCCGTCAGTTCAAGTTGATCGATTCGGCGGCCGTCCATCTGCAGAACGGTGGCCAGCCAGCGCACCGGGTCGTGCAGCGGTGCGTCCGGATCGAACGCCGTCAGCTCCACCGACTCGCCCTCTTCGGGGATGTGGCCCAGTTCCAGCAGTACCAGCCCACCGATGGTCTCGTATTCACCTTCGGGAGCCCGGAATCCGGTCGCGCCTGCCACCTCATCGATGCGCAGCAGGCCCGAAACGTGCCAGCCCTGACCCGCCTGCACGACATCGACCGTCGGCTCGTCGTGTTCATCGCGGATGTCGCCGACGATCTCCTCGATGACGTCCTCGACCGTCACCATCCCCGCGGTACCGCCGTATTCGTCGACCACCAGCGCGGTCTGCAAGTCGTCGGCCCGCAGCTGTGCCATCACGTCGTCGCCGTCCAAGGTCGACGGCACCTTGGCGACGGGCCGCGCCAGGCTGGCCAGCCGGGTTGTCCTGTGGTGCTTCGGTGGCACTGCGAAGACCTGTTTGACGTGGACGATGCCGATGGTCTCGTCGAGGTCACCCTCGACGATCGGGAATCGCGAGTATCCGGTTTCGATCGCTGCGGCCACCAAATCGGCGACGGTGTCGTCGACCTCGAGGGTCACGATCTCTGTTCGGGGTGTCATCAGTTCCTCGGCCGTGCGCGAGCCGAACTGCAGCGAACGATCCACCAGTGTCGCGGTGACGGGGTCCATCGACCCCCGTCGAGCCGAGTTGCGCACCAGTGAACCGAGCTCCTGCGGTGACCGGGCCGAGCGCAACTCCTCGGCGGGCTCGATGCCCAGCCTGCGCAGGATCCAGTTGGCAGTTCCGTTGGTCAAGTGAATCAGCGGCGTGAAGAGCATCGAGAAGATCAGCTGCGGACCTGCCACGACACGAGCGACCGGCAACGGCTTGGCCACCGCGAGATATTGGGCGACGAGCTCGCCGAACACCATCGACACCGACGTCGCAATCAACAGCGCCAGCGCCAGCGCCAGGCCGCCGGAAACCCCACGGCTCAGCGACATCGCCGCGAAGATCGGCTCCAACAGGCGCGCCACCAGCGGCTCGGCGAGATAGCCGGTGATCAGCGTGGTGATCGAAATACCCACCTGGGCGCCGGAGAGCTGGAACGACAACGTGCGATGCGCCCGCTGCACGAGCTGGTCGCGGCGACCGCCGGTACGGGCGTTCGCATCGACCGTGCTGCGCTCAAGCGCGGTCAGCGAGAACTCGGCGGCGACGAACACCGCTGTGCCCGCGGTGAGCACCATGAACGCCAGCAGAGAAAGCAGGGTGAGGACCGTGTTCATCGCAACCTCACCGAACGTGCGCCGGGCCGTTTGCCCGGCTGACTAGGGGAGGGTTCCGCGTCGGAGGGGTCGTGGGATGGCCGCTCGGCCGACAAACCTGTGGCCGCCACGGGTGCCTGCGGCACGTGGTCCCTTTCGCTTGGTCGGCAATGAATGAATGCCTTATGTTAGCCGTCTCGGCCGGTCGACGGCCTCACCATCCGGTGGGCAGCGGGTGGCCTTCGGCGAACCCGGCGGCCGATTGGACACCGAACACCGCCTTGTCGTGCAGTTCGGCGATATTCGCGGCGCCGACGTATGTGCAGGTGCTGCGCACGCCGGAGGTGATGTGGTCGAGCAGGTCCTCGACCCCGCCGCGGGATGGATTCAGCCCCATCCGCGACGTCGAGATGCCCTCCTCGAACAGCGCCTTGCGGGCACGGTCGAACTGGCTGTCGCCCGCGGTGCGGGCGGCAACGGCCCGTTTGGACGCCATGCCGTAGCTCTCCTTGTACGGCTGGTCCTCACGGGCGCGCATCAGATCGCCAGGCGACTCGTAGGTGCCGGCGAACCACGAGCCGATCATCACGTTGGCCGCCCCACCAGCGAGCGCAAGAGCGACGTCACGGGGATGTCGGACACCGCCGTCGGCCCACACGTGGCCGCCGAGTTGCCTTGCTGCCGCGGCACATTCGACAACAGCGGAGAACTGCGGCCTGCCGACGCCGGTCATCATCCTAGTGGTGCACATCGCGCCGGGCCCGACACCGACCTTGACGATCGACGCGCCCGCGGTGATCAGGTCGCGAGTGGCCTCCGCGGACACGACGTTGCCCGCGGCCAGCGGCAGCCCGAGGTCGAGGGACGACACCGACTTGATCG
>JAVXWV010000175.1:0-6485 GCA_032230775.1 Mycobacterium sp.
TGAGGATCTTCCCCGAGGCGTTGCGCGGCAGCTCCCGGGCGAACACGACGCCTGACGGCTTCTTGTAGCCCGCGAGGTTGGTGCGGCACAGCTCGATCAGCTCGGTCTGGGTGACCTCGGCGCCCTCGTGGGTGACGACGACGGCCAGCGGCGTCTCGACCCACTTGTCGTGCGGGACGCCGATGACGGCGACCTCGGCGATCGCGTCGTGGGCCGCCAGGACGGCCTCGATCTCGGCGGGGTAGATGTTCTCGCCGCCGGAGATGATCATGTCCTTCTTGCGGTCGACGACCCATACGTAGCCCTCCTCGTCCTGACGGACGAGGTCGCCGGAGTGAAACCAACCGCCCGCAAACGCCTCCTCGGTGGCCCTCGGGTTGTTCCAATAACCGGCCATCAAGGTGGGCGCCCGATAGACGATCTCGCCGACCTGGCCCACCGGGACGTCGTTCATGTTGTCGTCGACCACCCGCGCGGCCACCGTCGGGATCACCTTGCCGACCGACCCGAGTTTCCGAATTGCGTCCTGCGCCAACAACATACAAGTCACGGGAGACATCTCGGTCTGGCCGAACGCCGCATAGATCTGGGTTCCGGGGAACAACTCGGACATGTCGCGCAGCAAGGTGTCCGACGCCGGGGCTGCGCCCCACGACAACACTCGCAACTGGAGTTCCCGTGGGTTGGCCCGCTGGGCCGCGCACACCGCCTGCCATTGGGCAGGGACCAGGAACATCGAAGTCACCTTCTCGGCGGCAAGCACGTCGAGCAGAGCGCCGGGGTCGAATGCGCCCACCGGGTAGAGCACCGTGGGCAGGCCCAGCAGCAGGCCGCTGATCGTATTGCCGATGCCTGCGATGTGGAACAGCGGAACCCCTATGAAGCCGACGTCGTGGTTGATGTCGGGGCTGACGGTGAAGAGATTCGTCATCGCCTGGCCTGCGATGTTGTTGTGGGTGAGGACCGCTCCCTTGGGCCTGCCGGTGGTACCGGAGGTGTACATGATGAGTGCAGGCGAATCGTTAGGGATGTCGACCGGCTCCGGCACGTCACCCGGCTCCGAGATCAGGTCGTTGTAGCCGATCACGTCATCATCGGTGCCTGCGCCGGCGACGACGACGGTCTCAAGCGTCGGTTCGATGCCACAGACCGAGGTCGCGACGTTGGCCAGCACGGCTTCGGTGATCATCACGCGGGCTTGGCAGTCGCTGACAAGGAACACGATCTCCGGTGGGGTCATGCGGAAGTTGACGGGCACCGCGATGGCGCCCAGCCTGTTGGCCGCGAGGAACGATTCGATGAATTCGGTGCGGTTGAGCATCAGGATCAGCACGCGGTCGCCGAAGCCGACTCCGCGCCGGCTCAGCGAGCCTGCCAGTGCGGTCACTCGTCGGTCGAGCTCACCCCACGTCGTCGTTTGACCGAGGAACCGCAGCGCCGTGGCGTTGGGCTGCATCAATGCGTGCCTTGCGAGCTGGTTGGTCCAGTTCTGCCTGCGCGCCAGATACGGCTGCTCGGTAGGTGACGCGTCGGTCAACGGCTGGTGCTCCATCGGGCGGGTTGCGCGGCGTTGATATTTGATCAAACATTGTGTGTTGCCCCGGTCACACTATGGCCTCGGCGGCTCGGGGACAACCCCAAACCAGACGGACTGGAGAAGGCGATGAACGCACCCGCCAGGCCCCGCCCGCAGCGGCGCGGGGCGGTGCGGCGCGAGCAGCTCTCGGACGAGGTCGCCACCCGTCTGCGCGCCGACATCATGACCGGCACGCTGCGACCGGGGACGTTCATCCGGCTCGATGAGACGGCCGCTGCGCTCGGGGTCAGCATCACGCCGGTGCGTGAGGCACTGCGCACCCTGCGCGGCGAGGGCATGGTGCAGCTCGAGCCGCATCGCGGGCACGTGGTCGTTGCGCTCAGCCGCGGCGACATCGAGGACATCTTCTGGCTGCAGGCCACCATCGCCAAGGAGCTCGCCGCGACGGCGGCCGAGCGGATCACGGATGCGGAGATCGAGGAGCTCGAACGGCTCAACGATGGCCTGGCGGCGGCGGTCGATCACGGCGACCCCGATGCGGTCGTCGCGGCGGAGTTCGCCTTTCACCGGACATTCAACCGTGCCACCGGCCGGATCAAGCTGGCCTGGTTCCTGTTGCACGTCGCGCGGTATCTGCCGGGGCAGATCTATGCCAGCGACGCGGTGTGGGGTGCCGCGGCGGTGGCAAGCCACCGCGAGCTCATCGCAGCGTTGCGCCGCCGTGATATCGACTCCGCCGTCCGGCTCACCACCGGTGAGTTCGCCGACGCCTCACACCGATTGGTCGCCCGGCTCGATGAGATCGGGCTCTGGAGCTGAGGCGCGGACAAGCTGCGCGAACCCACTCAACACTTCCTGCCAAGCGCTGAGCGACTTTGTCGCTACGCACCGGCTGCGTCCGGGCCTGTCAGCGACTCTGTCGCTCAGAGCTTGGCGCAACAATCCACAGGCGCCCATCGGTGACGCCGCGTCGACGGGGTGCATGTCATGGACCCCTGCCACTGTCGCCTCATGGCCGAATCTCTATTGCTACGGGGTATCGAACTCCGCTACGTCCTCACCATCAGTCTCGCGTTGCACGGGCCCGCCACCATTCCGACCCTGGTCGAAACGCTGGAGTACCAAGGTTTCAGCCTCGCCGGCCGGGCCTCGAAGGCGGTTTCGGACGCATTGCGCTGGGAGGTCCGACGAGACAGGGTCCGTTGGCTGAGACGCGCACTCTACGGCCCCGGCGAAATGCCACGTTCGACCGAACAGCACATCAATAACCGCGTGGCGGCCCTCCGCGAAGAAGCCACTGCTCGTCGCCGCGACGACTTGTTCTGGGAATCGCTTGGCGCTTGACGAGCTATGGGCTGGCGGAAAGCTGCTCTGCGCGGGTTTTCAGGTTGCCGGCCAGGTAATCCAGGGTGTCGGCGATCGCCTTCTTCACCATCGGCTTGGGGAAGGGCAGCTTGGTCTCGACGTCCAGGTCGACGGTCAACAATGACGTTGCGCCGATAGGCACCACCGAGAACTTCTGTTCCTGCTTATCGAAGTGCTCGCCCTGCTGCAGCACGGTGTAGATCTGATTCTCGGCGGGGTAGTAAACGGCGGTGATGAACGTGCCCGCCTGCCCCTGGACCACGACGTCCAGGCGCAACTGGCTGGGCCTGCCGTCGCCGTATCGGGCCAGCACCCAGCAGCCCTTGATCTCGTCGTTCCACAGCGGGTACGACTCGAAGTCGGCGACGATCGCCATGATCGCCTCGGCGGATGCTTCGACCTCGACGGTCTTGCTCACGAGCGGCATTGGCCGAGCATATCGACGCCCGGCATATCGACTACGACACGCGGGCCTTTTCCAGCAGCGCGCGGATGGTGTCGGGGATGGGCACCGGGCAACGGCTCGTCCGGTCGACGTAGACATGCACCCAGTGGCCGACGGCGGCGACGGGTCCGTCCGGCGTGAAGATGCCGAGCCGGTAGGTGACGCTGCTGTTGCCGATCCGAACGGCGGCCAGCCCGACGACCAGCGGGTCGGGGAACTTCAGCTCGGCGAAGTACCGGCAGCCCGACTCCGCGACCACGCCCAGCCAGGGCACGTTCAACGGGTCCACCCCGCAGTTGGTGTTGATCCACGCGTTGATCGCCGTGTCGAAGAGCTCGTAGTACACCGCATTGTTGAGGTGGCCGAACATGTCGTTGTCCGTCCACCGCGTCAGCACCGGCCAGTGCACAGGAAAGTCACCGCTGGAACGCGGCTCCTCAGTACTGCTCATGGCAGCAGTCTCGCAGTGACGGCAGGCTGGTGGCATGAGGATCCGTGGCGCCGTGCTCGAACAGATCGGACTACCCCGGCCGTACGCCGAGTCGAGACCTATTTCGGTCGGTGAACTCGACCTCGCCGAGCCCGGCGACACCGAACTCCTTGTCCGCATCGAGGCCGCTGGGCTGTGCCACTCCGACCTGTCGGTCGTCGACGGCAATCGAAAGCGGCCGGTGCCGATGCTGCTCGGACATGAGGCGGCGGCCATCGTCGAACAGGCGGGCGCCGACGTGCCGGACATGCCCGTCGGTCAGCGCGTCGTGATGACCTTTCTGCCGCGGTGCGGCCGCTGTCCGGCCTGCGCCACCAACGGCCTGACACCGTGCGAACCGGGCAGCGCCGCCAACGCCGCAGGCACCCTGATGGCAGGCGAGCGGCGGTTGTCGCGCGACGGCCAACCCGTCAACCACCACCTCGGGGTGTCCGGCTTCGCCACGCACGCCGTCGTCGACCGCCGTTCGGTGGTGCCGGTGCCCGCCGATGTACCACCGGTGGTGGCGTCGCTGCTCGGATGCGCGGTACTCACCGGCGGCGGGGCTGTCATCAACGCGGGACGGCCGCAGCCCGGCCAGACCGTCGTCGTTGTTGGGCTCGGCGGCGTCGGCATGGCGGCGGTGATCACCGCGCTGGCGCACCACGACGTCGTGGTCATCGGCATCGACCAGGTCGCCGACAAGCTGGACCTGGCCCGGTCCATGGGCGCGCACGAGGCGTACACGCCCGATGAGGCGCGCGATCGTGGCGTCAAGGCCGCGGTGGTGATCGAGGCCGTCGGCCACCCGCTTGCGCTGGAAACCGCGATCGACCTGACCGCACCCGGCGGCCGCACCGTCACCGTCGGCCTGCCGCGTCCGGACGCGCGAATCAGTGTGTCGCCGTTGGGTTTCGTCGCGGAGGGTCGGTCGTTGATCGGCAGCTACCTCGGGTCGGCCGTGCCGTCCCACGACATTCCGCATTTCGTCGGGCTGTGGCGGACAGGCAGGCTGCCTGTCGAATCACTTGTCTCCTCGACGATCACGCTCGACGGGATCAACAGCGGCATGGATCAGTTGGCCGACGGGCTCGCCGTTCGGCAGCTGATCAGCTTCGACTAGAACCAGGGATCGCGCATCTCGAGCGTGGTGCGATCCAGGCTATCCAACAGGTCGAGTTGCGGTGCGGTCTTGGGCAATTCGTAGCGGAAGAAGTACTGGGCGGCCTGCCGTTTGCCGTCGTAGAAGTCGCCAGACCGGCCGTTGACGGCCAGCAGCTGTTCCAGCCATATCCACGCGACGACGATGTGTCCGAAGGCTTCGAGGTAGACCACGCTGTTGGCGAGCGCGGCCTCGACATCGCCTGAGCCGAACATCGCGGTGGTCACGCCGACGAGCCGCTGCCACACCGAATCGAGCTGTGCGGCCAGCTCGGCGGGCTGCCCGCCCGCAGCGTTGGCCGCCGCGATCGTCTCGGCCACCGCCGCGCCCAGCGCGGCCAGGCTTGCGCCACCGCGCTGGGTTACCTTGCGCCCCAACAGATCCAGGCTCTGGATCCCATGCGTTCCCTCGTGAATCGGGTTCAGCCGGTTGTCGCGGTAGTGCTGTTCGACGTCGTACTCACGGGTGTAGCCGTAGCCGCCGTGCACCTGGATCGCGAGGTTGTTGGCTTCCAGACACCATTGCGACGGCCAGCTCTTTCCGACCGGCGTCAGGATGTCCAGCAACAGCCCGATCGCATCCGCTTCCTCGTCAGACTCGGCGCTGTGCGCCAGGTCGACGAGTTTCCCGCAGTACAGCAGCAACGCCATTCCGCCCTCGACATATGCCTTCTGCGCCAACAGCATTCGCCTGACATCGGGGTGCTCGATGATCGGGATCTGCGGGGCCGACGGGTCCTTCGCCGTCACCGGACGGCCCTGCGGTCGTTCGCGGGCGTATTCCACCGACTTGAGGTAGCCGGTGTAGCCCAGCGACACCGCACCCATCCCGACCCCGAGCCGTGCCTCGTTCATCATGGTGAACATGTAGAAAAGGCCGCGGTGTGGCTCGCCGACCAAATAGCCCACCGCGCCCGGCTTTCCAGAAGGCGAGAACTTCCCCTCGCCGAAGTTCAGCACGGTGTTGGTGATGCCGCGCTGGCCCATCTTGTGGTTCAGCCCTGCCAGCACCACGTCGTTGCGCTCACCGATGGAGCCGTCCCCGTTGACGAGAAACTTCGGCACGATGAACAGTGAGATGCCCTTCGTCCCCTCCGGTCCGCCGGGGATCTTCGCGAGAACCAGGTTGACGATGTTGTCGGTCAGTTCGTGCTCCGCGCCCGAGATCCACATCTTGGAACCGAAAAGCCGATAGGTGCCGTCGTCCTGCGGCTCGGCACGGGTGAGGATGTCGGCCAGCGACGAGCCGGCCTGGGTCTCAGAAAGCGCCATCGTCCCGGAGAACCGGCCCGCCAACATCGGCTTCACGAACGTATCGACCTGTTCTTCGGTGCCGAACTTGGCCAGCAGATTTGCGTTCGCCATCGTCAGCATGAGGTATCCGGTGGTGCTGACGTTGGCAGCGGAGAACCAGGCGAACCCAGCTTCGGCAACCGCGGTCGGCAATTGCGCGCCGCCGAGGGCCTGGCTCATCGCCATGCTGATCAGGTCGGCCTGGGCGAACGCGT
>JAVXWV010000185.1:0-2599 GCA_032230775.1 Mycobacterium sp.
ACATCTACGACGACTCCACGACCCCGTCCGACCTGTGTTCGTTCCCGTTGCGACAATGCGGTTCTGGCAACTTATACGGCGGCAACGAGCCCGCCAGGACCTGGTTCACCGCGATGAAGTCGATCACGCCTGCCGACGTCAAGTTGCCGCCGACCGATCCGCGCTATGTCGACGGCGCGCCCGGCTCCAGGGTGCCCAGCGTCTCGGGCATGAGCCAGGACACCGCCCGCCAGCGGCTCAGGGAGGCCGGCTTCCAGGTCGCCGACCAGGCCACCCCGGTCAACAGCACCGCGCCGTACGGAGCCGTGGTCAGCACTTCCCCGACGGGTCAGACGGTGCCGGGCTCGATCATCACGATCCAGATCTCCAACGGCATCCCGCCGCCACCGCCTCCGCCTCCGGCGGGAGCGATCCCCGGGCTTCCGGGCATGCCGCCGGAGATCGGGCAGACGGTCGTCGAGATCCCCGGGCTGCCGCCCATCACCGTGCCCGTTCTCGGTCCCCCGCCACCGGCGCCACCGCCCTGACCGTGCTGTGAGGGGGCTGTGCGGTTGGCCACGCGGCACGCGCGAGAGTCGGTGCGCACGGGTCAGTGGCAGTAGGCTGCGTGCATGTCTGCCCCCTCGACATTCCTGAAAAACACCGCCGCGCTCGCCGCCGGTTCGGTGCTCGCCGGGATCGGTTACGCATCGATCGTCGAGCGCAACGCGTTTGTAGTGCGCGAGGTGACCATGCCGGTGCTGTCGCCTGGCTCGTCTCCGTTGAAGGTGCTGCATATCAGCGATATCCACATGCTGCCCAAGCAGCGGCGCAAGCAGGCGTGGCTGCGTGAGCTCGCCCGCTTTGAGCCCGACCTCGTCGTCAACACCGGCGACAACCTGTCACACCCGAGGTCCGTGCCCGCCGTCGTGCAGGCGCTCGGCGACCTACTGTCGGTGCCTGGGGTGTTCGTGTTCGGCAGCAACGACTACTTCGGGCCGCGGCTGAAGAACCCGGCCAACTACGTGACCAAGCCCGGGCATCGGGTGCACGGGGAACCGCTGCCGTGGCAGGACCTGCGGGCGGCGTTCACCGAGCGCGGCTGGCTGGATATGACGCACACCCGCCGCGATCTCGAGGTCGCGGGCCTGCGGATCGCCGTGGCCGGGGTCGACGACCCGCATCTGTCCCGGGATCGCTACGACACCATCGCCGGACCGGCCAACGCGGCCGCCAACCTGACGCTTGGGCTTACGCATTCGCCCGAACCGCGGGTGCTGGATCGCTTCGCCGCCGACGGCTACCAGCTGGTGATGGCGGGCCACACTCATGGCGGTCAACTCTGCCTGCCGTTCTACGGCGCCATCGTCACGAACTGCGACCTGGACCGGTCGCGGGCCAAGGGTGCGTCGCAGTGGGGAACACGCACGCAGTTGCACGTCTCCGCGGGCATCGGCACGTCGCCGTTCGCGCCGGTGCGGTTCTGCTGCAGGCCCGAGGTCACGCTGCTGACGTTGGTGGCAGCGCCCATCGGAGGCAGCGACGTCGAGGCTCGGGCGGGCCAGTCCCACCCGACCGTATCGGCGCGGTGACCGACAAGGCCACTCGCAGCCAGCCACGGTCGTGGGTGGACAACGCGGTCCGGTTGATCGAGGCCGACGCCAGACGCAGCGCGGACACCCACCTGCTGCGGTATCCGCTGCCTGCCGCCTGGTGCGACGGCGTTGACGTCCAGCTCTACCTCAAGGACGAGACAACGCACATCACCGGCAGCCTCAAGCATCGGCTGGCGCGTTCGTTGTTCCTCTACGCGCTGTGCAACGGCTGGATCGGTGAGGTCACCACCGTCATCGAGGCGTCGTCGGGGTCGACGGCCGTTTCGGAGGCGTACTTCGCGGCGCTGCTGGGGGTGCCGTTCATCGCGGTGATGCCGTCGTCGACCAGCCCGTCCAAGATCGCACTCATCGAATCACAGGGCGGCCGTTGCCATTTCGTGGCCGAGGCGTCTCAGGTGTATGCAGAAGCTGAGCGACTGGCCGAGGAGACCGGCGGGCACTACCTGGATCAGTTCACCAACGCCGAGCGCGCGACGGACTGGCGCGGCAACAACAACATCGCCGAGTCGATATTCGAGCAGATGCGTGACGAGGCGCATCCGATTCCGGAGTGGATCGTGGTCGGGGCAGGCACCGGCGGAACCAGCGCCACCATCGGGCGGTTCATTCGCTACCGGCGGTACGCCACCCGGTTGTGCGTCGTCGATCCGGAGAACTCGGCATTCTTCCCCTCTTACGCCCAGGGCCGCAGAGATGTCGTGACGGGGATGTCGTCCCGGATCGAGGGCATCGGCCGTCCGCGGGTAGAGCCGTCGTTCCTCCCGGACGTGGTGGACCACATGGTGGTGGTGCCCGATGCGGCATCGGTCGCTGCGGCACGGCATGTCAGCCGCGTGCTTGGCCGACGGGTCGGACCGTCGACGGGGACCAATCTTTGGGGGGCGTTCGGCCTGCTGGCCGAGATGATCGCGGATAGACGAAGCGGGTCAGTTGTGACCCTGCTGGCCGACAGCGGCGACCGCTACGCGGACACCTACTTCTGCGACGAGTGGCTGGCCAGCCAC
>JAVXWV010000253.1:0-5307 GCA_032230775.1 Mycobacterium sp.
GGGTGGGATTGGAATCTGCCTGTGGGCGTGGCGCTTCTGCTGGCCGCCGTGTGCGGTGGCCTGTTGACGGTCGCGGTCGGGACCGCCAGGATCGTTCAGCTGCGACGCGCGGCAAAGAAGAACTTCAGGGCGATGGGCTAGCTATCCGTTCAGCAGTTTGAGTCCCTCGGCGATCAACGGGCCCACAGCCTTGTCCACCTCGTCGGTGTCGGCGGCGACGCCACCGCCCACGCGGGCCCGGAATGCGATGCCCGCCGCGATGATCGCCACTTTGAAATACCCAAGCGCCATGTAGAAGTCCCAGTTGTCCAGCGACTGCTCCGCCGCCAGCGAATAGCGATTGGCGAGGTCGGCGGCTTCCGGCATGAGCGGCGACGCCCACGCCGAACTCGCGTGGATCACGTTGAACAGCGGATGGCGGTACACACACATCAGCGCGGCATCGCTGATCGGATCGCCAAGGGTTGACATCTCCCAATCGAGCACGGCGATCACCTTCGTGGCGTCCCGCGCGTCGAGAATCGTGTTGTCGATGCGGTAGTCACCGTGGACGATCGAGCTGCGACTCTGCGCCGGAATCGCTTCTGCCAGAGCCGAATGCAGCCGCTTGACGTCGGCGTCGTACGGATCGTCCTGACGACGGACGAGCTCCCACTGCCCGCCCCAGCGGCGCACCTGACGTTCGAGGTAACCGGTGGGCTTGCCGAAATCACCGAGCCCGACGGCCTCCGGGTCGACGGCGTGTAGGTCGGCGAGCACCCGGATCAACGCATCGACGCAGTCGCTGATCACGGCCTTGTCTCCGAGCTTTTCGAGCTCATCGTCGTGGCGCACCACCCGCCCCGCCACGTACTCCACCATCTGGAACGGCGCGTCCAGCACGGAGTCGTCGTTGCGCATGGTTACCGCGCGTGCCACCGGCACCGGGGTGTCCTGCAGCGCGGCCACCACCTTGTACTCACGCGCCATGTCGTGCGCCGACGGCGTCAGCCCGTGCAGCGGGGGCCTGCGCAACACCCACTTCGACGCGTCGTCGAAGACCAGGAACGTCAGGTTCGACCGGCCGCCGGAGATCAGCTCGGCACGCAGTTCACCGCTACGGGCGATGCCGACAGACTCCAGGTGGCGATCCAGGGCGTCAAGGTCAAGCCCTTCGAGCGAGGTAGTCACGGGGACTTGTCTACCATCGCCGCGTTCTGCTCTTCGCGCGAGCGCTCATCGCTGCCTTCTGCTCTTCGCGCGAGCGCTCATCGCTGATTTCTCGGGAGCAGGTCCCATACGTGCTCTGTGCCGTTGACCGCGGCCACATACAGGTTGCCCTCGCGTGAGGACAGCAGCCGGGTGACGCCTGCGTAGTCGACGTTGAAGCACAGAATCTTCTCGGTGCCGAGAATGGTGTGAAGCAGCCCGTTGATGACCCCGCCATGGCTGAACACCGCGACCGTGTCCTCGTGGTCACCCGAGGCGACCAGGTCTCGGATCCCCGCATTGATCCGCGCCAGGAAGGCGGTCTCGTCGACGCTGCTGGGCAGGTGACCGCTGGCCAGCCGCTCCAACTCCTGGGGATACTCAGCGGCGATCTGCTCGATCGGGATGTAGTGCGCCATGTCGCGGTCGTATTCGGCGAGGCGTTCGTCGATCTCGACGGTCAGTCCCAGCGCGTCGGCAACCGGCTGCGCGGTTTGAACGGACCGGATCTGCGGGCTGCTGACCAGCCGCGAAATCGGAAACCGCGCCAACGCGTCGGGCAGCCGCTTGGCCTGATCGATGCCCTCCTCTGACAGGTCGGGGTCCGAGCCCTGCCCGGGCTCGCTACGCAGGGGAAGTGCGTGCCTGATGAGTAGCAGTTGCACCGTGACACCATATTGCCCGTGCGCGCATTCGCCTGTCCGGTGTGCAACAACTTCACGCCATTCGAGGCCGACCGGTGCCAAACATGTCAGGCAGCCGTGGGGCTACACCCGCCGACGATGACGATGCTCGCCGTCCAAGACGGTGTCGCGACGGTGGACGGACGGCGCTGGCTCCTATGTACCCAGAGCGAGACTTTAGCCTGCAACTGGCTTGTCCCCGACGCGGAGCGCGACGTCTACCAGCGCGGACGGTGCCTCCCCGACTCGTTGATCCGGCGAGAACCCGACGCTGCCGACACAATCGCACGCGAGAAGCTTGTACCGACGTCGGCTGCGCTGCGGCGGCTGGTGTATCAGTTGCTCGAAATCGGTCTGCCGGTAGATCCGTTCTGGCGCCGCGATGGCGGGCTGGCCTTCGACTTGGTGTCCAGCTACAGCGCGGGCGAGCGTGTGGTGATCGGCCATGCGAATGGGGTCGTCACAATCGATCTCGTCGAGTCGCTCGACGACTACCGCGAATCGCTCCGCATCCGACTCGGCGAGCCGTATCGCACCATGCTGGGCCACTTCCGACACGAGGTCGGCCACTATTACGAGAACGTGCTGGTTGAGACCGGCCCGGGAGCCGAAAGGTACCTCGCCGACTGTCGGGAGTTGTTCGGAGACGAACGCGTCAGCTATGCAGACGAGATCGCACGGCACTATCGATTCGGTGCCCCCGAAGACTGGCGCCAGTCCTACATTTCGGAGTACGCGACCATGCATCCGTGGGAGGACTTCGCCGAGTGTTTCGCGCATTACCTACACATCGCCGACGCCATCGACACCAGCCGCGAGGCGGGGATGGTGCTGCACGCCGATCGGGTGCGGTTCTCTGCGCCCCGCGACATCGCGCCTCCCGAGTCCTATGACGACGTCCCGGTGGAACGCATGCTGTTCGACTGGAAGTGGATGGCGCTGTTCTTCAACCGCGTCAACACCGCCATGGGCAAGAACCCGCTGTACCCCTTCGAGATCCCACCACCGGTGGTCGCCAAGCTCGCGTTCATCCACCGGGTGATACGCGAGACCGCCCGCGAAGCCAAGGAGCGCTAATGGGCTATGCCGACGAACTCTTCGATCTCACCGACCGGGTGGTGCTTGTCACCGGAGGCAGCCGCGGCCTCGGTCGCGAGATGGCCTTCGCGGCGGCTCAATGCGGGGCCGACGTGATCATCGCCAGCCGCAAGTACGAGTCATGCGTGGCGACCGCAGAGGAGATCGCCGCCGCGACCGGCCGCACCGCATTCCCGTATCAGGTGCACGTCGGCCGGTGGGACGAACTCGACGGTTTGGTCGATGCCGCTTACGAGCGGTTCGGCAAGGTCGACGTGCTCATCAACAATGCCGGCATGTCGCCGCTGTACGAGTCGCTGAGCGCGGTCACCGAGAAGCTGTTCGACGCCGTGGTCAATCTCAACCTCAAGGGTCCGTTCCGGTTGTCGACTCTGGTGGGCGAACGGATGGTGGCCGACGGCGGCGGGTCGATCATCAACGTCAGCTCGAGCGGATCACGGCGTCCGCGACCGGAGCAGTTGCCGTATTCGGCGGCCAAGGCTGGGCTCAACGCGTTGACCGAAGGGCTCGCGCTCGCGTTCGGGCCGACCGTGCGAGTCAACACCCTGATGCCAGGACCCTTCCTCACCGACATCAGCAAGGCATGGGATATCCCGGCTACGACGAAGGGCGCACAGCACTTCGCGCTGCAGCGACTGGGTAATCCTCCCGAGATCATCGGCGCTGCACTGTTTTTGGCATCCGACGCGTCGAGCTATACGAGTGGCAGCATCATCCGCTGCGACGGCGGCATTCCCTAACTCGCCGAAACAATATTCCCGGTCGTAATTTTACGCAAACAACAGCCTGGAATATTGTTTCGCGGAATGCAGCGTCATGGCGTGATGATGTTGAAGTTCGGGTCCGGCCGGTCGAGCACCGCGATGATCGACGGCAGCGCGTCGACGTCCCCGATGATCTGCAACCCTGGCGAGTCGGTGTCTCCGGCGGCAAATGTCAACAGCCGCAGCTTGTTTGCAAGCCTGACGGTGGCGTCGGCTGTTGATCCCTCGGCGGGCAGCTTGCGGTACACCAGGACTCCGTTGCGGAGGGTCAGCCGGTAATTGGTCGCGACGTCGAGGAAGGTGATATCGACAGCGATGTCGAGATCCCATGCCCGCGGCCCGTTCACACTGAGGGCTAAGGTGTCGAACATCTGCTCCGGAGTTAGTTGACCGAGGATCGACGGAGAAGCGGTCTGGGTCGGGGTGCCGAAGTTCCCGACGCGCAGTTCCGTCGCGCCGCCAAGGAAGAAGTTGCGCCAGACAGCGTTCTCGGCGCCGTACGCAAGCTGTTCGAGGGTGTCGGCGTAAAGCTCGCGGGCCGGGGCGTGGTTCTCGTCGGTGAATACTGCGTGGTCGAGCAACGTTGCCGCCCAACGGAAGTCGCCATCATCGAAGGCCTTGCGCGCCGCGTCGACGACGCGGTCGATTCCCCCGATCGCCTCGACGTAGCGAGGAGCAAGCGCCTCGGGCGGATGCGCCCACAGTCGCCCGGGGTTGCCGTCGAACCACCCCATGTAGCGCTGATAGACCGCTTTGACGTTGTGGCTGACCGAGCCGTAGTAGCCGTGGGTGTGCCACGCCTTGTGCAGGGCGGGTGGCATCTGAAAGTTCTCGGCGATCTCGATGCCGGTGAAGCCCTGGTTGAGCTGGCGCAACGTCTGGTCGTGCAGATAGGAATACATATCGCGTTGCAGGGAAAGGAATTCGACGATGTGATCGCGACCCCAGGTCGGCCAGTGGTGTGAGGCGAACACGACGTCGGCGCGGTCGGCGAAGCGGTCGATGGCCTCCGTCAGGTAGCCCGCCCACCCGTGTGGATCCCGGACCAGCGCGCCGCGCAGCGTCAGCAGATTGTGCAGATTGTGGGTGGCATTCTCGGCCATACACAGCGCGCGGTGCCGCGGAAAATAGAAGTGCATCTCGGCGGGAGCCTCGGTGCCCGGTGCCATCTGGAACTCGATCTCGACACCGTCGATGGTGTGCGTCTCACCGGTTTCGCGGATGTCGACCGTCGGCACGATCAGCGCGACCTCGCCGGTGGAGCCGACCTGTCCCAGCCCACAGCCCACCTGGCCCTGCGGACCGCGGTCCAGCGCCGCCCCGTACATGTACGCGGCCCGCCGCGCCATCGCCGTGCCTGCGTAGACGTTCTCCTGGACCGCGTGCTGCGTGAAGTGCTCCGGCGCGATCACCGCGACCCGTCCTGCGTCGACGTCCGCCTGCGTCGTCACACCGAGCACGCCACCGAAATGGTCGACGTGGCTGTGGGTATAGATAACAGCGACCACCGGGCGGTCACCGCGGTGTGTGCGATACAGCTGCAGCGCGGCGGCCGCGGTCTCGGTGGAGATCAA
>JAVXWV010000420.1:0-3636 GCA_032230775.1 Mycobacterium sp.
CGTGCTGAGACGCGCTCACGGCGCCTCAGCACGCCGAATGGTGATGAGTCAGGCGACTGAGCTATGCGTCAACGGCTCAATGCCTTGCTTGACCTTCTTGACATTCGAACGCGCACTGAGCGCCCACACGATCTGGACGGCCCCAATGACGACGAGCCATGCCCCGGAGATGACAGCGAGCGCCACGATGGAGGTGATCGGCCACATGAGCACCACCACGCCGGCGATCGCGGTCAGGACTCCCACGAAGATGTACCAGCCGCGATCGGGCATTTCCGGAAGGCTGATCGCCACCGCGGATGCCGAGACACCCTGGAAGATGAATCCGATTCCGATCCATAGGGTCATCAGCCACACGGCAGAGCCGTCATTGAAGTCGCGGAAAGCTAAGACTCCTAAGACGATCGACAGCGCGCCGCTGATGAACAGCAGGACGCGACTGGCTGCGGGCGTATAGACGGTAAACGCCGCAACGACCTGCACGACGCCCGACGCAATCAGGTAGCCGCCGAATAGCGCTGCGGCGACGACGATCGATTGGACGGGCCACACGAGCACTGCGGCACCCACGATGAGGGCCAGCGCCCCTAGCGCGAGAGTCGATTTCCACAGGCGGCGAATTACGGATGGGGTTTCGATGGTTGTCACATTCTTCTCCTTGGTTGTTTCGTCGGAATTGCCTTCCGACAAGTGTTTTCATTTGACGTCGCCGCTCGCTGGATAGCTGAGCTCGCTGCCCACTCTGCGGATACACCCGAAAGGAGCGCGCTGGACGATCGACTGATTCCGGCAAACTGGTTGGCAGCCGGTCCCAATCGATCGTGCTATTGGCAGGGACAGCCTTAGTAAAGCGGCGACCAGGCCGAGGTACGCAGGAGCCGGCTCTCCCACTGGTCGCGGTACTTCAGGGCCTCGAACATGTACGTTCCCGGCCCACGCTGCTCAGGCGCGATGTCGGAAGTGAGTAGGCGCACGAGCGTCGCGTAGTCGTTGGCCGGTGAGATCTTCTGCCACAGCATGGCTTCTCGCCGCTTGTAGCTTCCGTGTGCCACCTGGAAGCACGCCTGGATGTCGAGGATCTGCGATGTCTTGGACAGTGGCCGGTAGTAGATCTCGTCCCACATGCGGATGTAGTCGTCCAGCGCCGAATAGGGCCAGCCGGTGTCCTCCATGAAGAGGCTCGACGCATGCGTCGTCCCGTCGGTCGGCACGCTTGCGAGGTCGACCTCCTGAAGGGGCGACCACTCGACCGGCAGCAGGATCTTGCCCGTCACGTCGTGACGCAGGTCGTCCAACTCGCGCATCCATGGCTGTAGGTCACCCGTCTGAGCCCGGAGGGCCAGGCGCTCCCACGCCGCGCCGTCGGTGATCCCGGTGATGGTGACGACGGTGTAGGCCGCCCCGGAGCCGTGAGCTTGGTTGGCGTAATAGAGAAGTCGCGCGTCCTCCCCCCGAGCCAGCGTCGGCATCCAGCCCTCGCGGTAGGCCACCTCGAAGTCGTCCTCGCGGGTACCGACGACCTTGTGGGTCTCGTGAAGAAAAAGCACGGTGGCTCCTCTCGCTGGGTCAGCCGCCATCCGCGATCAGCGCGGCAAGCTGACGGCGGTTGACCTTGCCGGTGGCGCTGTACGGAATGTCGTCGACGATCTTCAGGTGCTCGGGCAGCTTGAAGTAGGCGATCAGCTCGCGGCAGTGTGATCGGAGCTCGTCGAGTGTCAACGCAGACCCGGCTACCACGGCGGCGCCCACCCGTTGGCCCATCTCCTCGTCGGCGATTCCGGCGACCGCCACATCGCTCACCGCGGGATGCGTACGAATCGCATCCTCGACCTCAATCGGGCCGAACTTCTCCCCTCCGCGGTTGATCGTGTCCTTCAGCCTGCCGATCGGATAGATGTAGCCGTCAGCGTCTTGACGAGCGAGATCGCCTGTCTGCAGCCAGCCTTCGATCACGTTCTGGCGGGAGCTCACCCACAACTCGCCCGGCTTGTCTGCCTCGACATCGATCCCGGTTTCGGGGTCAACGACGCGGACCTCTACCCCGGGCAGCGGTCGACCGACCGACCCCACCCGGTTGGGGTCGCGATGATCGTCTGGCACCAGAGTCGTGTACGCGCCAAGGGTTTCGGTCTGACCGAACACGTTGGCGAAACCCACATGTGGCATCGCGGCCATCGCCCTGTTCACCAATGTGACGGGCGCGGCCGCCGCCCCGTAGGCGACGGCGGCCAGCGACGTCAGGTCGGTGTTGTCGAAGTCGGGATGGTCGAGGACCCGCTGCAGCATTGTCGGCACCATGAAGGTCGACGTCACCCGGTGCTCTTGCACTAGGCGCAGCCACTCGCCGGCGTCGAACCGGGCCTGCACCACGTAGGTGTTGCCCGCGTACAGGTTGCCGAGCACGCCGATGACGCCGCCGACGTGGAAGAACGGAACGCTCATCATGCTCACGGTCGGCAGCACGTCGGCCCGGAAACGCGTTGTTACGCCGATCAATCGCGCGCTCAACTGCCCCTGTGTGATGCCGATGGCCTTCGGAAGACCCGTCGTACCGCTGGTGAACAGGACCACCGCGTCCCGGTCGTCGGCGTCCTCGGCTGGTGACGGCCCAAGCGGCTCGCCTTCGTCGATCAGATCGGTGCCCAGCCACACCGCGGGCATGCCTGCGTCGGCGAGGCGGTCGATGTAGTCGTCTCCTGCGACCCCGACCGGGGCCCACTCGCCGTTCGCCAGGAGCGCTTCTAACTCGCGCGGTGTTAGGGCGGGATTCATCAGTGCCGCTGCAGCGCCGATTCGCGCGGCGCCGAGCATCGTCGCGATCGACGCCAGGCTCCCGACGTCGAGGACGGCGACGCGCGTGCCAGCCACTCCGCTGTCGGCAAGGCGAGCGGCGCAGCGCTCGACGGCCGTGGCGAGCTCGCCGTAGCTGATGTGGCGACCGTCGATGATGAGTGCGGTGCGGCCGGGGTCGTCGGCAGCGGCCGCGTCGAGGATCGTTCCGATGTTCATCCGCGGCTCAGAATAGGGGTGACCACGACGACGTCCGCAGCAGCCTGCTGGTCCATTGATCGCGCAGCTCGAGCGCGTCGTGCATCCATGTCCCGGCGCCGCGGTACTCGGGCGGAATCTCGGTCTGAAGCAGTTTGAGCAGCGCCTTCGGATCGTGGACGCGCTGCATCAGCGCGACCTCGCGGCGCAGGTGGCTGCCGAGGGCGGGCTGGAACGCGGCCTCGATCCTGAGCAGCGGATTGGGGTGGTCCAGGCTCTTGGAGTACACCTCGCCACATCGGTCGATGTACTCACCCAGCTTGTCCTCGTAGGGCCACATCGTGTCTTCCATGTAGAGGGTCAGCTCGTGTTCCCGGCCATCTGTCGGCACGTCGTTGAAGTCCACGTCCTTGAGCGGCGACCACGCAAGCGGCACAAGCAGTTTGGCTTCGACGTCGTGGCGCAGCTCATCGCGATCGCGCATCCATGTCCGGAGATCGCCCTTCTGTATTCGAAGGGCCAGGCGCTCCCAAGCTCTTCCGTCGCGAACGGCGGTTACCGTGACGACGGTGTTGGCGGGTCCGCTGCCGTGCGCGTGGTTGGCATACCACAGCAATCGGGCATCGTCGCCGGTGCCGAGCATGGGCA
>JAVXWV010000317.1:0-5263 GCA_032230775.1 Mycobacterium sp.
CGGCCATCGAATTCCTTGATATTGCCGGGATTAACGCGCACCGCGGCACAGCCGGCGTCGATCGCCGCGAAGATGTACTTGGGCTGGAAGTGGATGTCGGCGATCACCGGGAGCTGGCTGTGCCTGGCGATCTCGGGTAGCGCATCGGCGTCCTCCTGACGCGGGCAGGCCACCCGGACGATGTCGCAGCCGGTCGCGGTGAGCTCGGCGATCTGCTGCAGCGTCGAATTCACGTCGTGCGTCTTGGTGGTGGTCATCGATTGCACCGCGATGGGATAGTCGCTGCCGATCCCGACGTCGCCGACCATCAGCTGCCGGGTCTTGCGCCGCGGTGCGAGGGTGGGCGCCGGCGGTGCCGGCATACCTAGCCCGATGGTGGTCATCGGTGTCTCCTATTGGAATGGTCTGATCGGGTTGACGAAGTCGGCGGTCACCGTCAGCGCCATATAGCCCATCACCAGGACCAAGATCACGTAGGTGGCCGGCATGAGCTTGAGGTAATTCACCGGCGCCGCGGCGACCATGCCGCGCGTCTTCCGAAGCATATTGCGAATCTTCTCGAACAGAGCAATCGCGATGTGACCACCGTCGAATGGCAGCAGCGGTATGAGGTTGATCGCGCCGAGCACGAAGTTCAGCTGGGCCAGGAAGAACCAGAACGCCATGAAGTACCCGTGTTCGAACGCGTCGCCGCCGATGATCGACGCGCCGACGACGCTGATCGGCGTCTCCGGATCGCGTTCGCCGCCACCGATCGAATGCACAAGCGCGCCGACCTTGGTGGGGATCTTCGCCAGCGACTTGCCAATCTCGACGGCGAGGTCACCGGTGAACGCGACGGTGCCCGGTATCGCGGTCAGCGGGTTGTACTGCTCGTACTTGACGGGCCCGAACTCCGCGGCCGAGATACCGACCGCGGCGACGGTGGACGGAGCCTCGGCCGTTTCGGAGGTAAAGCGCTGGGTCCTCGTGACGTCGACCATGGTAGAAATTTCAGTCGTCGTCGCGCCCTCAGTCCTCTTTATGACAAACTGCGTCGGCCCTGTCAGCTTGCGCACCGCGGCGACCATCTCGTCGGGGTTGTGCACGTCGGTGTCGCCGACCTTGACGATGATGTCGCCCGCCTTGATACCCGCGGCCGCTGCCGGTCCCTCCCCGTCACACTTGCCCATTTTCCCCTTGCTGACTTCCGGTGCGACGCAAGAGGTTTCGCTGACATGGGCGGCGGGTTGTGGATGCAGGTTCGGGAGCCCCCAGGTCAGCGCCATCACGTAGATCAGCGCCAGACCGATGGCGAAGTTCATGGCAGGCCCGGCGAAGAGCACCAACACCCGCTTCCAGGTTTTCTGCCGGTACATCGCGTAGCGCTCGTCCTCGGGAGCGATCTCGTCGATCGCGGTCATGCCCGCGATGTCGCAGAAGCCGCCGAGCGGGACCGCCTTCACGCCGTATTCGGTGTAGCCGAGCTTGTTGGGCCTGCGCGTCGACCACAGCCTGGGGCCGAAGCCGACGAAGTAGCGGCGCACCTTCATACCGGTCGCGCGCGCCGCCCACATGTGCCCGCATTCGTGAAGCGCCACCGAAACCAGGATGCAGAGCGCGAAAAGCGCGACGCCGATGATCCACATGATCATTTGGTTGTGACGACCTCCCGGGATACTGCGCCCTTTGCCCGCTTGCGGGCCCAGCGTTGCGCATCAAGTACGTCTTCCACGGTAGCGGGTTCTGCGGCCCACTGGTCGGCAGCGCGCAGGACCTCGGCGATCGTTCGCACGATGGCCGGGAACCTGATGCGGCCTGCGAGGAAGGACTCTGCTGCTTCTTCATTGGCGGCGTTGTAGATCGCGGTCAGGCAACCGCCCTTGCGACCTGCCTCGCGCGCCAGCTCAACGGCAGGGAAGACCTCGGCGTCGAGTGGCTCGAACTCCCACGTCGAGGCGGTGGAAAAGTCGCTGGCCAGGGCAGCGTGGGGCACCCTTGACGGCCAGCCCAGCGCCAGCGCGATGGGCAGCTTCATGTCCGGCGGGCTGGCTTGGGCCAGGGTCGAGCCGTCGGTGAACGTGACCATCGAGTGCACGATCGACTGCGGGTGAACGACGACCTCGATTCGGTCGTATGGGATGCCGAACAGCAGGTGGGTCTCGATGAGCTCCAGACCCTTGTTGACCAGCGACGCGGAGTTCAGCGTGTTCATCGGCCCCATGGACCACGTGGGATGCGCTCCGGCCTGTTCGGGGGTGACGTCCTCGAGCCGGTCTGCCGTCCACCCGCGGAACGGCCCGCCCGACGCGGTCAGCACGATCTTGGCCACCTCGTCGGGAGTGCCGCCACGCAGGCATTGCGCCATCGCGGAGTGCTCGGAGTCGACGGGCACGATCTGGCCGGGCTTGGCGGCCTTGAGCACCAGCGGACCGCCGGCGACCAGCGACTCCTTGTTGGCCAGCGCGAGACGGGCGCCGGTGGCGAGCGCCGCCAGCGTCGGCTTCAGCCCCAGCGCGCCCACCAGGGCGTTGAGCACCACGTCGGCCTCGGTGTTCTCGACGAGCCGGGTGACAGCGTCCGGTCCGGCGTAGGTGACGGCGCCGATCTGGGCGGCCGCGGCCTCGTCAGCGACGGCGATGTTCGACACGCCTGTCTCGGCACACTGTTGAGCCAGCAGGCCGGGACTGCCGCCACCCGCCGCCAGCCCGACCACCTCGAACCGATCCGGGTTCGCGGCGATAACCTCCAGCGCCTGGGTGCCGATCGAGCCGGTGCTGCCAAGTATCAGCACGCGGACACGGCTAATCCCCGGGTCGCTTCGCTCCTGCCCACCGGCGCTCACCGACCCATTGTGCCGCGTCGCCTCTCCCCTGCCGAAATGTGACGCAAGTCTGACGCCGGCGATCTGCTGCCATCCGTGACGACCGTCACTGCGAATCCCCCGCGTCAAGGAAGAGGACGGCGGCTCGCGTCGTCCCAGACACATTGGAGTGAAACCCTCATGAAACCAACTCACTGCACGGCGATTGCCGCGGCGGGTCTGAGCGCCGTCGCGATCATCGGCCTCTCCGCCTGTTCAAGCGATAAGTCCACCGAGGCCGCAAGCAGCAGCTCCTCGAGCCAGGCGATGACGGGCCAAGCGATGACGGCCGCGGCGCCGTCGAGCGCGATGGCCGATCCGGCCGCCGGTCTGGTCGGCTCCGGTTGCGCGGGTTATGCAAAGACGGTCCCGAGCGGTCCGGGTTCGGTCGCAGGCATGGCCCAGGATCCCGTCGCCGTCGCGGCGTCGAACAACCCAGTGCTCACCACGTTGACGTCGGCGCTGTCGGGCAAGCTCAACCCGAATGTGAACCTCGTCGAGACTCTGAACAGCAATCCGGGGCTGACGGTGTTCGCGCCGACCGACGATGCCTTCGCCAAGATCGACCCCGCGACCATCGAGAAGCTGAAGACCGATTCGGATCTGCTGACCAAGATCCTGACCTACCACGTGGTCGAGGGGCAGGCGAGCCCGACCGCCGTCGTCGGTGACCACAAAACGCTCGAAGGCGGATCGGTGAAGGTGGCCGGTGCCGGACCGGACCTGAAGATCAACGACGCCGGCCTGGTGTGCGGCGGTGTCAAGACGGCCAACGCGACGGTCTACATGATCGACACCGTGTTGATGCCGCCCGCCAGCTAGGTCACCTACCATCGGCGAGCAGACGTAAAGGCACCCGAAACGCCGCAGTTTTAGGGGCTTTTGCGTCTGCTCGCGTAAGAATAGAGAGCAGCCCGGACATGTTCACATTGATCGCGATCGGCTTCCTCGGGGGGCTGATCACCGGCATCTCTCCGTGCATCCTTCCGGTGCTACCCATCATCTTCTTCTCCGGAACGCAGAGCGGCCAGCCAACCGCGGCCGAGGTGGGCACCGTAGCGACGAAGGTGCCGCCCAAACGCACGCTGTCGGAAACCCTGCGGCCCTACCGCGTAATCGCCGGCCTGGTGCTGAGCTTCAGTGTCGTCACCCTTCTCGGATCAGCACTGTTGTCGCTCCTGCACCTGCCCCAGGACGCGATCCGCTGGATCGCGCTGATCGCCTTGGTGGCGATCGGCCTCGGGTTGATCTTCCCGCAGTTCGAGGCGCTGCTTGAGAAGCCGTTCTCGAAGCTTCCGCAGAAGCAATTCGACTCCGGCAGAAGCGGGTTCGGCCTGGGGCTGGCCCTCGGCGTGCTGTACGTACCATGCGCGGGCCCGGTACTGGCGGCCATCGTCGTTGCAGGGGCTACCGGGACCATCGGGCTCAATACCGTCGCGCTGACTCTGTCGTTCGCCATCGGCGCGGCCCTGCCGTTGTTGGTCTTCGCCTTGGCCGGCCAGCGAGTTGTCCAGCGCGTGGCGGCGTTCCGGCGTCGGCAACGTGAAATCCGCATCGCCGCAGGAGTGGTGACGATCCTGCTCGCGGTCGCGCTGGTGTTCAACCTGCCTGCGGTGTTGCAACGCGCAATCCCCGACTACACCAGTTCGCTTCAGGAAAAAGTCGGCGGTGACGAACAACTGCGCGAACTCAACCTGAGCGGCCTCGTCAACGAGCAGAACGCCGAGCTGTCGAACTGCTCCGACGGCGGCACCGAACTGCAGAGCTGCGGAACGGCCCCCGATATCAAAGGCGTCACGAAGTGGCTCAACACCCCAGGAAATTCGCCGATCGACTTGAAGTCGTTGCACGGCAAGGTAGTTCTCATCGACTTCTGGGCGTACTCCTGCATCAACTGCCAGCGGGCGATCCCCCACGTCGTCGGTTGGTATGACGCGTACCGCGACAAGGGATTCGAAGTCATCGGGGTGCACACTCCTGAGTACGCGTTCGAGAAGGAGGAGGGCAACGTCGCCAGCGGCGCCAAGGACCTCGGCATCACCTACCCGATCGCCATGGACAACGCGTTCTCGACATGGACCAACTACCGCAACCGCTACTGGCCCGCCGAATATCTCATCGACCAGCAGGGCATCGTGCGGCACGTCAAGTTCGGCGAGGGCGGCTACGACGAGACGGAAAAGCTGATCCGGCAACTACTTTCTTCGGGGGACAAAGACCTCCCGCCCGCCGTCGACGCCCAGGACATCACTCCGACAGAGGCACTCACGCCGGAGACGTACTTCGGCGTCGGAAAAGTGGCGAACTACCACGGCGGCGGCACGTATGACGAGGGCACCCGCACCTTCGCACCCCCAGCCCAATTGCCCGAAGACAGCTTCGCGCTGCGCGGCACGTGGGCGCTCGACTACCAGGGCATTA
>JAVXWV010000332.1:0-2656 GCA_032230775.1 Mycobacterium sp.
GATGCGCGCCCAATCGGTGTCGGCCGCCGTCGGCGCGACCGCATGGCATTCGGCCAGCGCGGCCTGCAGCGCATACGGGCCCCAGCCGACGCCCTTGCGCTGCAACGCATTAGCCGCTCGCTCCAAGGCAGCGACGCCGCGCTGGATCTGCGCCCGGTCCCACTTGGCCCGGTTCTGATCCTCCAGCAGGATCGGAGTGCCCTCGGCGTCGGTGCGCGCCGCGAACCGCGACGACTGGAACTCCATCAGCGACACCAAACCCTGCACCTCGGCCTCGTCGGGCACAAGCGCGGCGAGGATGCGACCGAGCCGCAGCGCCTCGCTGCACAGTTCGCCGCGGACCCAGCGCTGCCCGAAGGACGCCGAATAGCCCTCGTTGTAGATCAGGTAGATGACGCTCAGCACTGCCGACAGCCGCTGTGGGTATTCCGACCGATCCGGCACCTCGAAAGGCACATTCGCTGCGGCCAGCGTCTTTTTGGCCCGGGTGATCCGCGCCGCGACCGTCGCCGTCGACGTCAAGAACGCGTGGGCGATCTCCTCGGTGGTCAGGCCGCCGACCACGCGCAGCGTCAGCGCGATCTGACCCTCCCGCGACAGCACCGGGTGCGACGAGATGAAGATCAGCCGCAGCACGTCGTCATCGATGCGGTCGGGATCCCACGCCTCGTCTACCCGTGTCTCGAGCTCCCGCGCCATCGTGGCGTACTTGGCGTCGAGGTTGTCCTGCCTGCGCCAGTGGTCGATGGCCTTGCGCTTGGCGACGGTGGTCAACCACGCGCCAGCGTTGCGTGGCACCCCGGATGACGGCCATTGGGTCAGCGCGTCGATCAGGGCTTCCTGCGCCAGGTCCTCGGCGAGCCCGACGTCGCCGACCGCGCGGGTCAACGTCGCGACGATCTTGGCGGCCTCCATCCGCCATACCGCATCGACGGTCTGTTGGAGATCGGGCACGTGCCCATTGTGCCGAGTGGCTGTGGCCTACCCGCTCAGTGCGGCGGTCACGCTCGCGAACATGGTCGACTTGATCGCCTGCAGGGTGCTGGCATCCTTGCCCTTCAACGGCGTGACGAGGTCGACGGCCGTCGCGGTCACCCTGTCCTCCGGGGCGGTCGCGGTCACCAGGCCGGCCGTCTCGGCGTCGGTGCCGCCGTAGCGACGTCCGGTGGTCATCGCCTCTACCGCGGTGGCAGGCGTCAGTTTTGCCTGGATGATGGCCGCCATGCCCGGTGAGAACGGGATATGGATGTCGACCTCGGGGAAGCAGAAGAAGCCGCGGTCGACCCGCATGACCCGAAAGTCGTGCGCGATGCCGAGCATCGAGCCCGCGCCGAACGCGTGGCCGTTGATCGCCGCGACGGTGGGAACCGGCGCGACGAGTACGCGCGCGAGCAGCTGGTGTACCTGGCCGAGGTACCAGTCGCCCTGATCGCTATGGGCGGCAAGCCAATCCAGATCCAGGCCGTTCGAATAGAACTTGCCTGATCCGGTGGTGACCAACGCCTCGGCCTCGCCCGACTCGATGCGGTCCAGGAAGCCGTTGACGGTGATCAACCATTCCGGCGAGAACCGGTTCTCGTCATCGCCGAGGTTCAAAACCGCTATGTCGTCGGTGATTTCGAGTTGGGCGGACATTGTTATCTCCTTACTTGGCGGACAGAATCGCTTCGACGGCGACCGCCAGGCGGCGGCGCGTGTTGGCGGTAGGGGGCATGGGCCTGCGGAGCATCAGACCGGTTGGCAGTCCGACGACGCAGTCCTCGATCACGGCGACCGATGCGGCATCCTTGCGGTCCCACATGGCGATCGACAGCCGGATCAGCAAGTCGCGAAGCTCGTCGTCGAGCGCGCCGAGTTCGGCCTGCACCTCTGCCGGTGCTTCGCCGATCAGCTCTTCGCGGGGGATCCGGAGCCACAACTGGGCCGACAACGGGTACTGCTCGCTGAACACCGCGGGTGTGTCGGCCGCCACGATGACGGCGCGGACGGGGTCGTGTTCGGCATCGACGGCTTGCCGCTGCAACGCCAAGAAGCGTCGCGCGGCGCGCACCCACGCGCGGCCGACCAACCCGCCACGGGACCCGAACGCGTGATAAATCGCGCCGTTGGAGATGCCCGCCCGCTCAGACACCGCGCGGATCGTGACGGCCTTGACGCCGCCCTCGACCGCCAGTTCTTCGGCCGCGTCGAGCATCGCGTCGCGGTCGTAAACCTGTGGCCGCGGCATGACCGCCAAGATAACAGAGCAGATGCTCTGTTATCAAATGTGTGCGTGACACGCCGGGGCAATGCGGGCAGTAGCAACCATCGAAGGCGGAGAGTAGACACATGGCGCATCGGCTGGTCATCGCGTACCGCGACGGGCGAAAGGCCTTTCCACATACGCTTCTCAACCCCTACGCGGGGATGGGCGACCGCGCCGTGGCTCGCATGTGGCGGTTGGGTTGGCAACGGGCCGCCGAGGACAGCCGCGGCATCCCGCCCGAGGCCGAGCGCATCGAGCGCCTGGCCGCCGAGATCGACGCCCTGCTCGACTAACTCGCTCCGCGACCGTGCGTGTCTGTACTGCGACACGCCGCGATCTGCGTACAAACGCGCACGCTCGCGGCAGGAAACTCAGCCGACAGCGCGGCCCGCGCCCTCCCAGAACTGTGCG
>JAVXWV010000634.1:0-6827 GCA_032230775.1 Mycobacterium sp.
CCTCGACAAGACCACTCACACCTACACGACCCAGGTCGACGATCTGGTCAAGCACAAAGAAGGCGAGTTGCTGGAGGTCTAGTGGCCGATCAGCAAGCGACTCCTGTGCCAGACACTGACGCCGGCCCGACAGAGCCGCCCAAAACGACGTCCCGCGCCGGACGCGATCTGCCTGCCGCCATCGGCGTCGGGGTTCTGCTCGGCGCGATGGCGATAGGGATTCTGCTTTTCGCCCCAAAGTGGTGGCTGCCCGTGCTGGCGGTGGCGATGCCCATCGCCACCCACGAGGTGGTCCGCAGGTTGCGAGAGGCCGGCTACTCCATTCCCGTGATTCCGCTGCTGATCGGCGGCCAGGCGATGATCTGGCTGACGTGGCCCTACGGCCCGGCCGGGCTCTTGGGGGCATACGGCGGAACGATCGTGGTGTGCATGGTGTGGCGCTTGTTCGGGCAGGGTCTGCGTGAGCAGCCGGTGAACTATCTGCGCGATATTTCGGCCACTGTGCTGCTCGCGACGTGGGTGCCGCTGTTCGCCAGCTTCACCGCGCTGCTGATCTTCCAGGACCACGGTGGCATCCGGACGTTCACGGTGATCGTCACCGTTGTGTTCGCCGACATCGGTGGATACGCCGCCGGGGTGTTGTTCGGCAAGCATCTGATGGTGCCGGCGATCAGCCCGAAGAAATCGTGGGAGGGGCTCGGCGGCTCGCTGCTGTTCGGCATCACGGCGTCCGTGTTGACGGTGACGTTCCTGCTGGACAAGCCTGCCTGGGTCGGCGTGCCGCTCGGGCTGATGCTGGTGATCACCGGCGTGCTCGGCGACCTGGTCGAGTCCCAGGTCAAGCGCGACCTCGGGATCAAGGACATGGGCACACTGCTACCTGGGCACGGCGGCATCATGGATCGGATCGACGCGATGCTGCCCTCGGCCGTCGCCGGCTGGATCGTGCTGACGCTGCTGGCGTGACCCCCTGGCGTTGAGCCAGCACGCCGCCGCGCCGACCACCAGGCCGACTGCGATCCCGATATCGGGACGCTGGCCCAACGTCAGCCACGACAGCAGGCCCGCAACCGCGGGGATGACCGCGAACAACATCGCCACCGCCGCGGCGCCGTAGTTGTTGATCGCGCGCACGTACATCGTCATGCATAAGGTCGCGTTGAGCAGCACGACGGCGGCCACCGCGCCTGCCGCTTTCCACGGGTCGCCCACCGTGAACGGCATGAAGACGGCCAGCGCCGCCACCGGCAGCAGGGCCACGCCGTTCTGCAGTGCCGCCGTCGCACGGAAGTCCACGCCTGAGCAGAAGCGCTGCTGATAAACCCCGCCTGCGGCGAGGCTGACCAACGCCGCCAGAAGCAGCAGCACGACGGTGTCGACTCCGCCGATGGCGACCAGCCGTCCCGCGCAGGCCGCCAGCACCGCGAGGACGCCGAGGATCAAGGCGCCGACCCGCGTCCATGTGAGGCTTTCGCCAAGGAACGCCGCCACCAGCAGGGCGGTGACGACGGGGTTTATCGAGATGACCACCGCGCCCAACACGGCAGGCGCGCCGTGCAACAGCGCCAGGTACAGGCAGATGAACTGCAGCGCCTGGGTCAGTAACCCGCTGATCAACACGTGCGCCAGGGTGCGGCCAGTGGGCCACGTCACACGGGAGATCAACGCCCAAGCCGAGAGGATCGCACCGGCAAGCCCGAACCGGAATACCAGCACCGCCATCGGTGACATCGCCGAAACCGCAAGCGCGCCAATCGGATAGCCGAGGGCGTAAAAGAACGTCAACGTCGATGCTGTGCGAAACGGCATCGTGGGCAGGGGCATGGCTCCCATAGTCGCGACCAACGCCCGCTGCCGCCAATCAATTTCCGCCGTGCACGGATGGGATACTGACGGGGAATTATGGCAACCTCCCTGCCTCTGGTTTTTGATCCACCGCGACGCGCAATGCCACCGCGGCATTTCGCTGACCTCGACGAGGACTCCCGCTCCACCGCCGTCGCTGACCTCGAACTGCCCGCATTCCGCGGTAAGCAACTGGCCAACCAGTACTACGGCAGGCTGATCGCCGATCCCCATCAGATGACGGACCTGCCCGCCGCGGTGCGCGAACAGGTTGCCGACGCGTTGTTCCCGCGACTGCTCGACGCGGTGCGCGAGATCGAGTGCGACGCGGGGGAGACCCGCAAGATGCTGTGGCGCGCGGTCGACGGCACGACATTCGAGTCGGTGCTGATGCGCTACCCGGACCGCAACACGGTCTGCATCTCGTCGCAGGCGGGTTGTGGCATGGCGTGCCCGTTCTGCGCAACGGGCCAGGGCGGCCTGACGCGCAACCTGTCGACAGCGGAGATCCTCGAGCAGGTACGGGCGGCCGCGGTGGAGCTGCGTGACCGGGACCACGGACGGCTGTCCAACGTCGTGTTCATGGGGATGGGGGAGCCGCTCGCGAATTACAACCGGGTGCTGGGAGCGGTGCGTCGGATCGTCGCCGCGCCGCCGAACGGCTTCGGTATCTCCGCCCGTGCGGTGACGGTGTCGACGGTCGGGCTGGCCCCGGCGATTCGCAAACTGGCCGACGAGCGACTCAACGTCACGCTTGCGCTCTCGCTGCACGCTCCCGACGACGAGCTGCGCGACACGCTCGTCCCTGTCAACAATCGGTGGAAGGTCTCGGAAGCCCTTGACGCGGCACGGTATTACGCCGACGTGACCGGGCGTCGGGTGTCGATCGAATATGCGTTGATCCGCGACATCAACGACCAGCCCTGGCGGGCAGATCTTTTGGGCAAGCGGCTGCACGGTGCGCTGGGACCGCTGGTACATGTGAACGTCATCCCGTTGAATCCGACGCCGGGAAGTGAGTGGGACGCCAGCCCGAAGCCGGCCGAACGCGAGTTCGTCAGGCGGGTCCGCGCGCGGGGAGTGTCATGCACGGTGCGCGATACGCGCGGCCGCGAAATCGCGGCGGCGTGTGGGCAATTGGCGGCCGAGGGCTGACAGCAACGGCCGGGGCGGGCCAGGGACACGTGCGAAAGTGCCCGCGTACCGAGCGACAGCCAAACCTATAGACGGACACCGCGGAACCATAGCGGCTTGGCCGCGGCTCGCAAGGCCATCACTCGGGTATGAATTCGGTGCTCGGTGCCGCGCGGTACAAACCCCGGACCGTAAAGCCCGCGCGCAAGTCGACGGACCCTGCCGCGCCGCCGTTCCCAACGAAGTGCGTCCGACACCTGTTTCGACGCGCGCTCGCGGATCTCAAAGCCCTGCCACTCAAGAGCCTTGATGAGCTCGTCGACTGTCGTTGGGCCGTGTTGCAACAGGTACATCGTGAGGGCATAGCGGAGTTCGATGCCCCGCAGTTGATGCATGGTTTCCATCGTCGAACCGTGCCAGGCACGTCCGACAACTCCACAGTTGTCGCTGGCTACGCGGGCACTTTCGCATATGGGTTTCCGGAGCGCTGGTAGGCGACCTAGTCCATCACTCGGGCATGCCGATCGTCTTGGCCTCCAGGTATTCCTTGTAGCCCTCCTCGCCGTTGCGATAGCCGAGGCCGCTCTGCTTCGTGCCCCCGAACGGGCTGGTGATCCCGAAGTGGCTCTTGCTGTTGATCGTCACGTTGCCCGTGCGCATCCGCTTGGCGACGTCCAGCGCCCGCTCCAGGTCTGTACCGCTGACCTCGCCGGAGAGCCCGTAGATGCTGTTGTTGGCGATCGCTACGGCCTCGTCGTCGGTGTCGTACGGGATGACCGTGAGCACCGGGCCGAAGATCTCCTCCTGCGCCACTTGCGAATCCGGGTCGACGTCAGCCAATAACGTTGGCTGCACGTAATAGCCCGTCGGAAGGTTCTCCGGAATTCCGCCGCCGGTGACAAGTCGGGCACCGGAGTCGACGCCGCTCTTGATCAGGCCGAGCACCTTCTGCCGCTGCGTCTCGCTGATCTGCGGGCCCTGCATGTTGCCAGGGGTCCACGGGTCGCCGACAGGAAAGCACTCCATAGCTGCCTTGAGCGCTGCCAACCCTTCGTCATACCGACTGCGCGGCAACAGGATTCGGCTGGGCAGGATGCAGCTCTGGCCGGACATCACGCACGCCATCATCGCCGCCATCGGCATGGCCGAGTTGAAATCCGCGTCGTCGAGCACGATATGCGCGGACTTGCCGCCCAGTTCGAGCAGCGTCTTCTTGACCGTCGGCGCCCCGGCAGCCAGGATCGCCCGTCCGGTCGCCGTCGAACCGGTGAAGGTGATCATGTCGACCCGCGGATCGGCAGACAGCGCCGCCCCTACCTCGTTGGCGTTAGAGACCACGACATTGAAGACGCCCGCGGGGATGTCGGTTTCCTCGGCCACGATCCGCCCGTACTCGCTGCCCGACCACGGTGTGAGCTGTGCGGGCTTGAGCACCACCGTGTTACCTGCCATCAGCGCAGGCACCGTCTCGGCGATGTTGAGGTAGAACGGCACATTCCACGGAGTGATGGCACCGACGACGCCGACGGGCTCGTAGTGGATCTTGCGGCGCGCTGGACCCAACTGCGTCGGATGTACGCCGGTGTCGACGAGGTACTCGAACGCCCGGCCGTGCTCGGCCCAGTGCTTGACTTCCTCGATCGGGCTCTCGATCTGAGATCCGGACACCGTGACCGGGCAGCCGACTTCGGTGATCAGGATGCGGCGCAACCGCTCTTTGTTGTTTTCCAGAGCTTCGTGCAGCTGGGTGAGGCAGTGGTAGCGGAACTCGAGGTCGCGCGACCAGTCGCCTGCGTCGAATGCCCGCCGGGCGGCGCCGACTGCGCGCTCCATGTCGGCGACGGTGCCGTCGGTGGCACGCCCCGCCACTTCCTCGCTGGCCGGGTGGATCACATCGAATGTCGCGCCGCTGCCGGTGAACTGCAATTCGCCGTCGATCAGCATCCGCTCGTCACCGGCGAGCACGCCGGCTTCCGTCTGCACTTCCGTCATGAAGACAGCTTTACAAACTATTGGCGAAGTGTCATCCCCTCGGCGGAGCCGAAAAGATCAGCCCGGTGGCTTGATCCCAGCGGCATGACGGAGCTGCGCCAGGAACTGGTCGTCGTCGTCGCTGCGGACGATGTAGTGCGACACCGCAACGCGAATCGCGGTCGCGGCCTTGACGGCTCCGCCTGCGCCGGGCATCTGCTTCAGCAAGCGTGCGCGCATCTCGGGAATGATCCAGGCGAGCTGGGCGATGACGACCTCAGGTTCGATGTCGACCAGTCGCACGCCCGAATACGAGTGTTGGTACTCGACGATGAATCGCAGCGCGGCGTCGAGCTTTTCGGTTCCCCTCAGGCCCGCCGTCGCCCGGCTGATCCCGGTGTCGAACATCTCGCGCTCATGTTCGCCGAACGCGTCGAGCAACTCACCCTTGGACGCGAACCAGCGGTATAGCGTCGGACGGGAGACCCCGGCCTGCAGTGCGACCTCCGAGAGGCTCAGCTTCGTCTGCCCGCTGCGCCCGAGCACTTCCGCGGTCGCAACGAGGATCCGATGCCGCGTCGACGTGTCCTCGACGCTTTCGGATGCGCGTAGTGGTTCGTTCACCTGCTTGGCCTCAATCGTTTGGTCTTGATGATCCTAGAACCTTCGTCACAGTGATTTCTCAAGGAGCGCGACCGTGTCGAGGTCTTTCCAGCGCAGGGCGCCCAGCGACTTTGTATCGAGATCGTGGACGGCGCGGGGTAGTGATCGAACGCGGCCGCCGATCGCGTCAGTGGCGATACGTTGTAGACCGCGCCCCAGAAGCGACGCCAGGCCGACGATCGGCGCAACCCGATTCACCTCGTCAGTTTACAAATTGACTGTGGTTTGTAAAGCGTTTCGGAAGGATGTCCATGCCCGGACCATTGGAGGGCGTAAATGTCGTCGAACTCGGCGTATGGGTCGCGGGTCCAGCGGCAGGCGGGATACTCGCCGACTGGGGTGCGGACGTCATCAAGATCGAGCCGCCGACGGGCGATCCGGCGCGGATGTTCGGCCGCATGCTCGGCATCGAAGACGGGATCAGCCCTCCGTTCGAGATGGACAACCGCGGCAAGCGCAGCGTCGTGCTCGACCTGACGACCGACGACGGGCGCGCGTCCGCATTCGAATTGGTCAGCGGTGCAGACGTTTTCCTCACCAACGTGCGTCCTGCCGCGTTGCGGCGCGCGGGTCTGGACTTCGAGACGGTGGCGTCCCACAATCCCCGCCTGGTGTACGGCCTGATCACCGGGTACGGCGAGAGGGGGCCCGACGCCGACCGCGCGGCCTACGACGTCGCGGCGTTCTGGGCACGGGCGGGCCTGGCGCACTTGCTGACCCGCCCTGGCGAGACGCCTCCGTTTCAGCGGGGCGGAATGGGCGATCACTCGGCGGGCATGACGCTCGCGGCGGCGGTTTGCGCTGCCCTGGTCGCGCGGGCGAGGACCGGGAAGGGACAGTTGGTCAGCACCTCGCTGTACCGACAGGGCGCATACACCGTCAGCTTCGACCTCAACACCTTCCTGATGACGGGGCATTCGATCGCGATCGGTCAGCGCGAGACGATGGGCAACCCGTGCATGAACAACTACACGGCGGGCGACGGTCGGCGGTTCTGGATCGTCGGCCTGGAGGGCGATCGTCATTGGCCTGCGCTGTGCCGCGCGGTCGGGCGGCCCGAATGGCTCGCCGATCCGCGGTTCGACAACGGACGTTCGCGCGCCGCGAACGCTGTCGTGCTCATCGGTGAGCTGGACGAGATCTTCGCTGCCAAGCCGCTCGATGATTGGGCGAAAGTCTTTGCGGGCGAATCGGATTTCTTCTGGTCGCCGATC
>JAVXWV010000658.1:0-4187 GCA_032230775.1 Mycobacterium sp.
GCGGATCGCCATGTGGTCACCCGCGACCAGGGCCTTCGCGACACCACGCTGGAAGGCCTCGCCTCGCTGAACCCGGTGATCGAGGGCGGTATCCACACGGCAGGCACATCGTCGCAGATCTCCGACGGCGCCGCCGCCGTGTTGTGGATGGACGAGGACAAGGCCAAGGCGCTGGGCCTGCGGCCACGAGCACGGATCATCAGCCAGGCCCTCGTCGGGGCGGAGCCGTACTACCACCTCGACGGCCCGGTCCAGTCGACGGCCAAGGTGCTCGAGAAGGCCGGCATGAAGATGGGCGACATCGACATCACCGAGATCAACGAGGCCTTCGCGTCCGTCGTGTTGTCGTGGGCGCGGGTGCACGAGCCTGACATGGACACGGTGAACGTCAACGGCGGCGCGATCGCCCTTGGCCACCCCGTCGGCAGCACCGGCAGCAGGCTGATCACCACCGCGCTTCACGAGTTGGAGCGCACCGACAAGACCACGGCGCTGATCACGATGTGTGCAGGCGGCGCGCTGTCCACCGGCACGATCATCGAGCGGATCTAGCCTTCCCGCTCGGCGGCCTTGACCAGCCGCCCCGAGAAGAATCGGATCGCCGCGCGCAGACCGGCCAGCATGATCGGGCCGGTGCCCCGCACACCCTCGGTGAACGAGCCGGTCCAGCGAATGTCGGTGCCTCCGTTGGAATTCGGGATCAACAGGAACTCGGCACGATAGCCCTTGGCCGGACTGGGCGGGCCGATGAGCTCGTACACGTGCCTGCGGTCCTGCTCGTACTCGACCGTCTCCTCGCGGACGAAGAAGGGCCACAAACCGACCTTGCGGATGGCGCCGATCCCGCCCGGCGCCGGCTCACCCTGGCGCACCCAGCCCGACTGGACGGCCAGCGGCTTGCCCCAGCGGGACCACTGGCTGCCGTCTGCCTCGAGCCGGAACAACGTCGCGGCGGGCGCGGTGCTGGTCCGGTTGACCACAAACGAAAACGTCCTGCCCGACATGCTCGCTCCCCGGTTGCCATAGCTGTTCGACGTCGCGGTGACCCTACCTTGACGCTCGCGGCCGGTGCATAAGATGACCCCATGCCAACGACTCGCCCCCGCTTCATGGACACGAAGTACGCGGACTTCTTCATCAAGTGGATGTCGAAGATCAACACCTTCATGTATCGCCGAAGCGACGGCGAAGGCTTCGGCAGCAATTTTCAGGGCATTCCGGTGGCGCTGCTGACCACGACGGGGCGCAAGAGCGGAGAGCCAAGGGTCAGCCCGCTGTATTTCCACCGCGACGGCGACACCGTCGTGGTTGCCGCGTCCAAGGGCGGCAGCGACAGGAACCCGATGTGGTACCTGAACATGAAGGCTAATCCGAAGGTCCAGGTCCAAATCAAGAAAGAAGTGCTCAACCTGACCGCCCGTGACGCCACGGAAGAAGAACGCACCAAGTACTGGCCGCGGCTGGTCGAGATGTACCCGACGTACAACGACTACCAGTCCTGGACCGACCGGGTGATCCCGCTCGTGGTCTGCGAGCCGTGAGCACCGAATACGACCTGCATTTCTACTTCGACCCGGTCTGCCCGTTCGCGTGGTTGACCAGCAAGTGGGTCCGCACCGTCGCGGCGCAGCGCGACTACAGCGTCGACTGGCGGTTCATTTCGCTGCGCATCCTCAATGCGCACATCGACTACGCCTCGCACTTCCCGCCTGAGTACGAGGCAGGCCACACCGCAGGACTGCGGCTGCTGCGAGTCGCCGCGCGGGTGCGTGCCGTACACGGTCGCGACGCGGTCGGTCCACTCTACGAGTCGTTCGGCACCCGGATCTTCGATACGTCTCGCGACGTTGATCCGCTGTCGGCGTCGGGCCAAGCGTCGCGAGACATGCTGGAGCCGTTGTTGCGCGATGCCGGACTACCGGCCGGTCTTAGCGACGCGCTCGACGACAAGACGCTCGATGACGAAATCCGGGCGGAGACCGAGGAGGCGCTGGCTTTGACGGGGCGCGACGTCGGGACGCCGATCCTTCATTTCCAACCACCCGGCGGCACAGCGCTTTTCGGGCCTGTGATCAGCCGGCTGCCGTCGGCTGACGAGGCCGGCGAGCTATGGGACCACGTCATCGCACTGGCGGCCTTCCCCGGCTTCGCCGAGATCAAGCGCAGCCTGCGGGAGCGACCCCAGCTGGCCAGCTTCGGCGTTGACCCCGAAACCGTTGGCAAGGAAGAGGACTGGCACGGCGGCAGCCGTCGCACCAAGAAGTAGCCATGGCCACGGGCAGAGTCCGCAACTCTAAGTTCATTTCGCTGCTGATCAAGTACTTTGCCCACGCTCACATCTGGGTCTATCAACGCACGAACGGACGGCTGGGCGCCAAGCTGCTGTGGTTTCCGGCGGCGCTGGTTACCACGACGAGCCGCAGAACCGGAGAACCGCGAACGACCGCGACGTTGTATCTGCGTGACGGTGACCGCGTTGTGCTGCCTGCTTCGTTCGGTGGACGATCCGACCACCCGGCGTGGTACCTCAACCTCACGGCGAATCCCGATGTGACCGTGCAAATTCGCGGCGACCACCTCGATCTCGTCGCGCGTGACGCGACCGACCGGGAGCGCGACCGCTACTGGCCTTGGCTTATCCGGATCTACCCGCCGTACAAGGGCTATCGCGATGCGGCCGACCGCCAAATCCCGTTGGTGGTGTGCGAGCCAGAACGCCAAAATGGCGCAATTCCTTTGCCATCGGAAGGTCTTCGCGATTAGCTGGAATCTTCCTGGGTAATCGTTGACACTGCGCTGTCATAATGCCATGCATGGTCGAGCTTGCGACCTAACTGGGGGGCATTGACATGTCTGACTCGTCACCGCTGCTTTCAACAGCGCAGTGGACCGCGGGCGACTCGTTTCCCATTCTCGAACTGACGATCGGGGGGTTGCTGCGCGACACGGCTGAGCGCGCACCCGATGGGGTCGCTCTGGTGGCCGGCATGCCAGAAGCGGCGGACAGACGCCGGTGGACGTACGCCGAACTTCTTGAGGAGTCCGAACGCGCGGCGCGAGCTCTGCTCGGGCGATTCGCGCCTGGCGACCGTGTTGCGGTGTGGGCCAACAACATCCCGGAATGGGTGTTTCTCGAGCTTGCTGCCGGGCTTGCCGGGATCACCCTCGTCACCGTCAACCCCGTTCTGCGTCCGGATGAATTGGCGTACGTGCTGCAGCAGTCCCGATCGGATGGCATCTTCTACGTGCCCGAGTTTCAAGGCTTGCGCATGGCCGAAACGCTCGAGGAAATTGAGGGCGAGCTCCCCGCATTGCGTGAGAAGGTCTCATTCGCCGACTGGGAGGGTTTCTGCGCCGGCGGCTCGCCGACTCAGCCCCTACCCGAGGTCGGTCCGGGTGCTGCCGCACAGATCCTCTACACCTCCGGCACCACCGGACGACCGAAGGGGGCGGTCCTCCACCACCGTGGCGTTGTCAATAGCGCACGGGTTTATGTCGATGCCCTCAATGCGCACGGCGCCGTACAGGTATGTGGCATGCCGTTGTTCCACATCGTCGGATGCGGTCTTACTGTCCTCGGAACGATCGCGAGTGCGGGCTCCCTAGTACTGATGCCGTACTTCGACCCGGGCCTATTGATCCGGCTTCTCGAAGAGGAGCGTGGCGAGTGCTTTTTCGGCGTTCCAACCATGCTCATTTCCTGCCTTGAGCATCCGCGGCTAGCCGATGCGGATGTGTCGTCGGTGCGCTTCATCGTGGCGGCGGGCGCCCCCGTGTTGCCCGCCCTGGTGTCGCGCATCGAGGACGCGTTCGACGCGCGGCTCTGCATTGGCTTCGGCCAGACGGAGACGTCGGGATGCGTCACATTAGTCTTGCCCGACGACGAGCCGGAGGATCGATACCACACCATAGGCAGGCCTGTGGCCCAGACAGACATGAAGGTCATCGACCCCGCCACGGGCGAAACTGTCGGCCCCGATGTCGATGGGGAGCTTTGCACCCGTGGGTATTTCGTGATGACGGGCTATTTCGACAACCCTGACGCGACGGCGGCGGCGATCGATGCCGATGGCTGGCTGCACACCGGTGACCTGGCCGCGATGGACAGCCGCGGCTACTGCCGGATCACCGGCAGGCTCAAGGACATGATCATCCGTGGCGGCGAGAATATCTATCCACGCGAAATC
>JAVXWV010000718.1:0-9154 GCA_032230775.1 Mycobacterium sp.
GTGCTGAAGTGGTGCTCGGCGAAGAAGACGCCGTCGAGGCCCCACTGTTCGAGCTTCGGAACCAGCTCAGCGTATCTGTCGTAGGCGGCGCGGCAGTCGGCCGCAGTGAGTTCCTCGGCAGTCGGCGCCATGCCGGAGGTGAAGATGTTGAACGCCCAGATATCGATCGTCATGTTCAACCCATCTGCCTCGTCGGATTAGGCGATCCCATCATGTCAATAATTTGATGTCAATGTGTTGATATCAGTTGGTTAATGAAACTGCTGTTGGGTCACGCGCCCAGCAGGCGAGGCGAAGCTTGTCCACCTTGCCCGTCGCGCCGACTGGCAGTGAGTCCAGCAGGTGCACACGACGAGGGACCTTGTAGTTCGCCATCCGTTGTCTGGCCCACACAACGATCTCGTCGGCGTCGATCGGTGACCCGGCAGAAGGGACGACAAACGCCTCGCCGACCTCGCCCAGCCGGTCGTCAGGCACACCGATCACCGCCACTCGCGCTATCCCGTTGTGTCCCAGCAGGATGTCCTCGATCTCGGCGGGATACGCGTTGAATCCTCCGACGATGAACATGTCCTTCTTGCGGCCTGCGATGCGCAGCCGGCCCTCGGCGTCCGCGATGCCGAGGTCACCCGTGTGCAACCAGCCGTATTCGTCGACGGCCTCGGCCGTCGCCACGGGATCGTCGAGATACTCGCGCATCACGTTGAACCCGCGAACCATGATCTCGCCGAGTTCGCCCGCCGGGAGCGGTTCCCCGCGGTCGTCGACGATGCGGACCTCGACGCCGTCGATCACCTGTCCCGACCAGCGGGCGACCACCTCGGGTGGATCATCGGGCTTGCTCACCGACACCAGCCCGCTGGACTCGGTCAACCCGTAGGCGGTCAACACCGTGTCGAACACCCCACGCGCGCGGAGCTGCCGGATCAACTCGACGGGGATCTCGGCAGCACCGGTGACGGTCAGGCGCAGCGACGACAGCTCGGTGTGAGTGTCCTGCTCGAGCAGCGATTGCAGCAGAGTCGGTGGCCCCGGCAACACCGTAATAGCTTGGGCAGCAATTAGTTCACCGACGCGTCCGGGGTCGAATACGGCCACCGGCAGGATGGTGGCCCCCCGCATCAGGCAGGCCAGGAATCCGGCCTTGTAGCCGAAGCAGTGGAAGAACGGATTCACGATCAGGTAGCGGTCGCCGCGGCGTAATCCGATCGCCTTGGTGTACACGCCGAAGCAACGCAGGTTCTGGCCGTGGGTGGTGAGCACGCCCTTGGGGCGTCCCGTGGTGCCCGAAGTGAAGATGATGTCGGCGACGTCGTCGGGCCCGACCGAATCGATGGCGGCCAAAACCTCGGCGGGTGATACCCGCTGCCCGTCGCGAAGATAGTCGGCCCAGGTACGCGTCGACTGCCCGATCGCCGGACCGTCCATCACGACCACGCCGCGCAGGTCGGGCAGCTCCTCACCACTGTACAACAGCATCGACTCGTAGTCGGTGCCCAGAAATCCGTTGACAGTGAACAGGTATCGCGCGCGGCTAGTGCGAAGCACATGCGCCGCCTCGGCTGCCTTGAAGCGGGTGTTGATCGGCACCAGCACCGCGCCCGCACCCTGCACACCCAAGGCCGCGATCAGCCACGTGCCACTGTTGGGTGCCCAGATGGCGACACGGTCGCCGTGTCCGATGCCCGCCGCGATCGCGGCGGCGGTGGCGGCGCGGACATCGGCGGCCAGCTCGATGAAGTTGCGGTGCCGCGCACCTTCGACCAACGCCGTGTCATCGCCGAATCGGCGAGCGGCCTCCTGCGTCATCGCTGGCGCGCTGCGCCAGCGCAGGTCGTAGCGCAACGGGTCGGTGGTCACGGCGTCAGCTCGTCGCAATAACGGTCGGTTCCGACGACGGTCGGAATGAAGGGCCCGGCGAACAGCACCTCGCCGACGGACGAAATCTCGGCGGCCAGCGGGGCGAACAGCCGATCCCAGCACGCGCCAGGGTCGTCTTCGAGGAAGCACGCCACCATCAAGCGGTCACCGACGCCCTCGACCTCGGGCGCCGCCGGTGGCCACCACGGCTCCTTGGGGCGGGGTGCGAACGCGATCGCAGAGGCCACCGCCGACGCCGACCAGTGCACGCGGGCGTACTCGTCGAACAGCCAGCGGCTCAGGTCGGTGATGTCGGTGTCGCCGTTGCGCTGCAGCACCAGCCATGCCAGGCCCCGATAGCCGTGGGCCAGCGCGAGAAAGAGGGGAGGGCTGTCCGCGTCGCGCTGCCACGCGGACACCCGGTCGTACGTGGTGGCCGTCTGCACCGTCTTGTCACCGAATCTGCTTGCGCCGGTGAGCTCGTCGGCCACCCACTTCTGCTGATCTGCCAGCCGGTCGCGCTGGATCCAGTAGACGGCCAGATAGCTGCCGTCGGTGATGGGACCGAACGGGCCTGAACCAAAGCGGCGCGCCTTGAGTGGCGCGGTCGCCACCCAGCGGGCGGCGCCGATGGTCCACGGGGCGAGGATGCCGCCGATGTACATGTGGTCGCGCTCGTACCACCGGTTGAAGTCGCGCTCGCGCCCCTGCAGCGGATCGTGCAGTGCGAACACCGCATGGCCCACGTCGACGGGATCGGTTGCCTCGGTCATGTCTAGTGATAGATCGTCGTTCGCTCGCTGACGCGGACGAGCTCGCCGCGCTGGTTCGTCCACCTGGCCTGATCGACGAGAAACAGCATGGTGCCGATTCGGCCTTCCTTCTCGTAGGTGTCTATCAGCGTGACCTGCGAGGCGATGACGTCACCGGGCCGGATCGGCGCCCCGTACCAGGTGCGCTGGCCGCCGTTGAGTCCGCGGTGACCCGGTTCGGTGCCCATGCCACGCATCCAGGGATAGGCCTCCGGGTGGAAGTCAGGATGCCAGGCGTACGGGTTGAAGTCGCGTGGCGCGACCAGTCCACCCCATGGACCTTCTGCGGCGACGGTGACGTCGAACTGGTCGGCGGGTGGGGGTTCGGGATACCAGATCGCCTGGGCCCAACGGCGAATGTCGTTGGCGTCGACCGGCAATGACTCCAGTACCGGCAGCGGCCTGCCCAACCAGCCGATGGTCTCCGCGTCGAGATACACCCCGGGTGGGCGGTCGGTCGCGATGACCGCGGTCGGTGGTGCAGGCATCGAGGGTATGCCGTCGAACCACACCACCTCGGCCGTCGCCGGGGTGGTCTCCTCGTCCTTCTGGTTGCGCACACCCAACTCGAGAACCGATAGCGAGAGACCGTCGCGGACGACGTTGTCGACGACGGAGCCCCATACCGTCAGCTCGTCGCCTGGAAAGTTCAGCGCGCGGAACTGGCAACTGAATGAGGCGATGTCGCCTCGGCCTGCGATCCACCGGTGCAGCGCGGCGTGCTGGTATGCGACCCGCAGATTGCCCATGCCGAAGATGTCGGGCTGTCCAGCGGCGCGGGCGGCTTCGACTGACATGTGGACGTCGATGAACTCGTGGTTCACCGCGGCGTAGCGATTCCAGTGCGGCAGGTTGGTGATCCGCGAGAACCCAGGAAGGCCGACGCCGCGTTCGGGCTTGATCCATTCGGATATTGACATCAACACATTGATATACCAGGCTCGGCGTCGGACGCAAGGAGGCGGCGCATGACGGTTGGTCGGCCAGAGGCGTTCCTCGTGGACGCGGCACGTACGCCAGTTGCACGGCGCAATGGCGGCCTCAAGGACATTCATCCGGCGGACCTGGGTGCGCATGTCATTCGAACTCTTGTCGCGCGCAACGACTTCGATCCTTCGGCGGTCGACGACGTGGTGTTCGGGGTGTGCGACCAGCTCGGTCCGCAGGCCGGCGATGTCGCAAGGACATGCTGGCTGGCGGCCGGGCTGCCCGACGACGTTCCCGGCGTCACCGTCGACCGGCAGTGCGGTTCGTCGCAGCAGGCCGTGCACTTCGCCGCGCAGGCGGTGATGAGTGGAACGCAGGACATCGTCGTCGCAGGCGGCGTGCAGAACATGAGCATGATCCCGATCTCGGCGGCCTACACGGCGGCCGAGCAGTGGGGGTTGTCCGATCCGTTCAGTGGAAGCAGGGGATGGACCGCGCGGTACGCCGACGAAGAGGTATCGCAGTTCCGCGCCGCGGATCTGGTGGCCGAGAAGTGGCAGCTCACCCGCGACGAGCTGGACGAGTACGGGCTGGAGAGCCACCGCCGGGCGGTGAGTGCCATCGACAGCGGTCGGTTCAACGACGAGATCGTGCCGCTTGCGGGCGTCGATACCGACGAGGGTCCGCGCCGCAATACGTCGATCGAGCGGATGGCCGCCCTTGCTCCACTGCGCGAGGGCGGTCGCGTCACTGCCGGGCACGCCTCCCAGATCTCGGACGCCTCGAGCGCGGTGCTGATCGCCTCCGAGCGTGCCGTCGCCGAACACGGGCTGACGCCCCGCGCGCGCATCCAACACATCGACGTCCGCGCCGACGACCCGATCCTCATGCTCACCGCACCGATACGGGCAACGCATCGCGCGCTGTCGCGGTCGGGCATGTCGATCGACGACATCGATCTGATCGAGATCAACGAGGCATTCGCCCCGGTGCCCATGGCATTTCAGCGTGAGTTGCATGCCGATCCCGACAGGATCAACGTCAGCGGCGGCGCGATCGCGTTGGGCCATCCGATCGGCGCGACCGGGACACGGCTGCTGACCACATTGCTGCACGCGCTCGAGCGCACCTCTGGCCGGTACGGCCTTCAGACCATCTGCGAAGGCGGCGGACAGGCCAACGTCACGATCATCGAACGAATCTGAAGGAGATCGACACCTATGCCAGGAATCTGCGACGGGCGTGTCGTCATCGTCACCGGCGGCGGGCGGGGCATCGGCGCCGAACACGCGGTGGAGTTCGCCAGGCAAGGCGCACGGGTCGTGGTCAACGACCTTGGCGGTGCGCCCGACGGCAGCGGCGCCGACGCGGGCCCGGCAGCCGAGGTCGTGGAGCGCATTACGGCGATGGGCGGGGAGGCGGTGGCCAACACCGACGACGTTACCGACTTCGACGCCGCGGCCCGAATAGTGGCCACCGCGATCGAAGCGTTCGGGCGGCTGGACACCGTGGTCAACAACGCAGGCATGCTGCGTGACCGAATGTTCGTCAACATGAGCCCGCAGGAGTGGGACGACTCGATCCGGGTCAATCTGCGCGGTCACTTCTGCGTCAGTCGTCACGCGGCCGCGTACTGGAGGGACCAGTCCAAGGCAGGCACTCCGGTGGACGCACGGATCGTCAACACGTCGTCGGGCGCCGGCCTGATGGGCAACATCGGCCAGGCCAACTACGGCGCCGCCAAGGCGGGCATCGCGGCGTTGACGATCATCCAGGCCGTCGAACTCGGCCGCTACGGCGTCACCGCCAACGCGATCGCGCCGTCGGCGCGGACCCGGCTGACCGAGGGCGTGTTCGCAGAAATGATGGCAGAGGTGGACTCCTGCTTTGACGCGATGGCACCGGAAAACATTGCCCCACTGGTCGTTTGGCTTGGCAGCAACGAATCCGGTGATGTAACCGGCAGAGTGTTCGAGGTGGAGGGCGGCAAGATCTCGGTGACCGACGGCTGGCAGCACGGGCCGCCAACCGATCTGGGTAGGCGGTGGGATCCTGCGGAGGTCGGCCCGACAGTGCGTGACCTCATCGACAAGGCGCCGGTGCCCGCACCGGTTTACGGGATGGTGTGACGATGGTTGATCAACAAGACGTCGACGTTGTCGTGTTGGGTTCGGGCGCGGCAGGGCTTGCAGGCGCACTCCGCGCCGCCCTGCTCGGGGACACCGCGGTGATCCTTGAGAAGAGCGCCATGTGGGGCGGCTCTGCGGCGATGTCCGCAGGCGCGGTCTGGGTGCCCAACAACTCCAAGATGGGTGAGGTGGGAATCGCCGATTCCGACGACGATGCGTGGGCGTACCTGGACGCGGTCACCGCAGGCGAGGTGCCTGCCGAGCAACGCCGCGCCTTCCTCGACGGGGCGAACCGCATGATCGAGGTATTCGAGCGCGACACCAGCGTTCGTTTCGAACCGGTTCGCGAATACCCGGACTACGACGGCTACCAGCCGGGGGCCAAGCCCGGCGGCAGGCCGCTAGAACCGATTCCGTTCGACGGCAACCTCCTTGGCGAGGACTTCGCGACCCTGCATCCGTGTTACCCGGGCGAGCTGATCTTCGACCGGTTCATGATGCGTCTCGCCGAAGCCCGTGCCCTGATGCAGCCGGGGTTGAAGCCCAAACTCGGTCTACTGGCCGGCTTCGGCCGTTATGTATCGCGAACCGGGTCGCGCCGGAAGTGGCAGGGGCGAGATCCTTACCTGACGCTGGGTCAGGCGTTGATCGCCCGGCTGCGAGCCGAGCTGAAGGCAAGGGGTGTACCGCTACGCCTCAACACGGCGGTGCAACGACTGCTCACGGAAGACGGTCGGGTGGTGGGCGTCGAACTCGCTACCGGAGAACAGATCCGGGCACGCAAGGGTGTGCTGTTGGCCACCGGTGGCTTCGAGCGCAACGACGAGATGCGCAAGCGATATCAGCCCCTTCCCGTCGACGCCAAGTGGACGGTAGGACACGAGGGCAATACGGGTGACGGGCTGGTGCTCGCCGAGCAGGTGGGTGCGGGACTGGACACTGCGATGATGTACAACTGCTGGTGGTCGCCTGCGGTGTTACCGCCAGGGGAGTCGACGGCATGGGTCTTGGTGATCGAAAAGAGTTTGCCCTATGGCTTTTTCGTGGATCGCGATGGCAGACGCTTCGTCAACGAAGCGAGCAACTACAACAACATCGGCAAGGCGATGTACAAGGCGCATGCCGAGACGGGCGTGGCCATTCCGGCGTGGATGGTCTTCGATGCCAAGTACCGCAAGAAGTTTCCCATCGGGCCGGTCAAACCCGGGATGTTGCAACCCGATCGACGGGTGCCCGAGCGACTGCGCCCCGGCAATGGTTGGCTGCACAAGGCCGAAACACTTGCGGCGCTGGCCGCCGAGATCGACGTTCCTGCTGCGAATCTGGCCGCCAGTGTCGAGCGGTTCAACGGTTTCGCCAAGCAAGGCCGGGATCCCGACTTCAACCGTGGGGCGACGCTCAACGACCTGCATTACACGGACCCGCGGGTGACCCCTAACCCGTCCCTCGGGCCGATCGACACGGGCCCGTTCTACGCCGTGCAGGTGGTTCCAGGCGATCTGGGCACGAAAGCAGGCCTGCACACCGATACCTGCGGTCGTGTTCTCGACGGAGGCGGTGCGACCATTCCCGGTCTCTTTGCCGCAGGCAACGTGACCTCGAGCGTGATGGGTGGCTCCTATCCCGGTGCCGGCGGAACGCTGGCTCCCGCGATGACGTTCGCCTTCCTCGCCGTTGAGGCGATGTCATCGGATGTCCGCGCCGTCGTGGATTGAGACGGCGTGCGGCCGCCGCCGCGCAGGAAATCTCGTCGCGCAGACGGGGGCCGCGAGGATGCTGGTAGAACGCCCGTGATCGGTCGTTGTTCGATTCCGTCGGCACCATTGTCTCACGATGAGACACCGAAACGATGAACTAGAACACGTTCTAATTCTGATAGCAGAATGATTCAGCAGATGCTTCCATCTGCGGATATAACTTGCTTTACTCCTACTAATCATCGTCGTGTTCAGGAGGCTTTCGGTGCCTATTCCTAATCTGCCTGCCGGGTTCGACTTCACCGATCCCGACATCTACGCGCAGCGGCTGCCCGTACAGGAGTTGGCCGAGCTTCGCAGGGCCGCACCGATCTGGTGGAACGAGCAGCCGATCGGAAAGGGCGGGTACAACGACGGTGGCTTCTGGGTGGTGAGCAAGTACCGCGACGTCAAGGAGGTCTCCCGCCGCAGCGACATCTTCTCCAGCTGGCAGAACACCGCATTGTCGCGGCATCGCGACGGGGTGGCGCGCGAGATCATCGACTTGCAGCGGTTCGTGATGCTCAACATGGACGCGCCCCACCACACCCGATTACGCAAGATCATCTCGCGGGGGTTCACGCCGCGGTCGGTTGCCCGGCTGCGCGACGAACTGGACCAGCGCGCACAGAACATCGCCAAGGCGGCCGCTGCCGAGGGGTCCGGCGACTTCGTCGAACAGGTCGCTTGTGAGCTGCCGCTGCAGGCGATCGCCGGTCTGCTCGGGGTGCCGTTGGAGGATCGCAAGCAGATCTTCGACTGGTCCAATGAACTCGTCGGGGAGGTGGACCCGGAGTTCGCCAGCAGTGACAGCCTCACGGCCTCAACGCAACTCATCGGCTACGCGATGCAGATGGCCGCGGCAAAGGCGGAGAATCCCGGCGACGACATCGTGACCCATCTCGTCGAAGCGGATATCGATGGTGAGAAGTTGTCCGACGACGAGTTCGGTTGGTTCGTGCTCATGCTGGCCGTGGCGGGGAACGAGACCACCCGCAACTCGATCACCCAGGGCATGATGGCGTTCACCGAATACGCCGACCAGTGGGAGCTATTCAAGCGCGAGCGCCCGGAGACGACCGCCGACGAGATTGTGCGGTGGGCCACCCCGGTGACGTCATTTCAGCGCACCGCGTTGGAGGACACCGAGCTCTCAGGGGTGCAGATCAAGAAGGGGCAGCGCGTCGTGATGTTCTACCGCTCCGCCAACTTCGACGAGGACGTCTTCGCGGACCCATTCACCTTCAACATTCTGCGAGACCCCAACCCGCACGTCGGTTTTGGCGGCACCGGCGCGCACTACTGCATCGGCGCCAACCTCGCGAAGTTGACGCTCGGCCTGATGTTCGGTGCGATCGCCGACCACATGCCTGACCTCACCCCGATCTCGCCGCCCGACCGGCTCCGGTCGGGCTGGCTGAACGGAATCAAACACTGGCAGGTCGACTACGGCGGACGCATCGGCTAGCGCCGCTCGGTCACCCGGGGTGCAGAGCGGCCTTCAGCGCCGCAAGACCACGGTTGGTGGCTTCGGCCGCGGCGGGGACCACCAGCGCGAAGCTGACATACCCGTGCACCAGTGTCGGCGCGTTGTACAGCTCCACGGGAATTCCTGCGGCGGAGAGCAATTCGGCGTAACGGGCGCCGTCGTCGCGAAGCGGGTCGTATTCGGCGGTGCCAATGAAGGCCG
>JAVXWV010000343.1:0-9344 GCA_032230775.1 Mycobacterium sp.
ATCGGCCGGATCGGGGTGTCCAACCAGATCTGGTCCAAACCAAGCGATTTGACGATGGCGGAGTTCGAGCGGATGCGGCTGCACCCGTATCTGACCGAGCGGATTCTGCACCGGGTCCCTGGCCTGCAGCAGATGGCATCGGTTGCCGCCAATCATCACGAGTGCCTGAACGGGTCGGGGTATCCGCGAGGGCTGTCGGCGCGGCAGCTGACGATGCCGGACCGGCTGGTGGCGGCCGCGGTCAGCTATCAGTCGGCGCTCGAGCCGAGGCCGTATCGCGAGGCGTTGTCGCCGGCGAGCGCGGCGCGGCGGCTGCGCACGCGGGTCGGCGACGGCGAACTCGACGGAGTGGCCGTCGATGCGGTGCTGCACGCGGCGGGTCACGCGTCGCACAAATCCAAGCCGCGGCCCGATGGACTGACCGCGCGCGAGGTCGAGGTGCTGCGCCTGGTGGCGCAGGGGGCGAGCAACAAGGAGATCGCCGCCAAACTGGTGATCAGCGAGAAGACCGCGCGCAACCACGTCGAGCGCAGCTACGCCAAGATCGGCGTGTCGAATCGCATCGGTGCGAGCATGTACGCGCTCGAGCACGGGCTCGTCGGTCAGATCGACAATTGAGGCAATCGCCTCATGTCGTCGCGGCCTATCCGGCCGACCATCGGAGCCTATGAACCGTTACTTTGCAATCACTTACGGCGTGATCAGCTACGCGTTGTTCCTCGCCGTGTTCGTCTACGCGATCGGCTTTGTCGGCGGCCTGACGCCCCGCAGCGTCGACAACGCGATTGCGGCACCCGTCGGCCAGGCGGCGGCCGTCGACGTGGTGTTGTTGACGCTGTTCGCCGTGCAGCACAGCGTGATGGCACGCCCGGCGTTCAAGCGTTGGTGGACACGATACGTGCCCAAGCCGATCGAGCGCAGCACATACGTCCTGTTCGCGAGTTTGGTTCTCGCTCTGGTGCTTTGGCAGTGGCGAACGATACCCGCGGTCGTCTGGGACGTGGAATGGCAGCCGGCGCGGCTGGCGGCGTGGACGCTGTTCTGGCTCGGCTGGGGCGTCGTGCTGGCGTCGACGTTCATGATCAGCCATTTCGAACTGTTCGGGCTGCGGCAGGTCTTCGCGGTATGGCGGTCGCTGCCGCAGGCGGAGACCGGCTTCCGGACGACGCTGTTCTACCGGGTGGTGCGCCACCCGCTGAACCTGGGCTTCATCGTCGCGTTCTGGGCGGCGCCGACCATGACCGCGGGCCATCTGCTGTTCGCTGCGATGACTACGGGCTGGATTCTGCTCGCGATGCAACTCGAGGAGCGCGACCTGCTGGCTGCCCTTGGAGCGCGCTACGCCGCCTATCGCGAGACCGTGCCAATGCTGGTGCCCGGGCTGCGGAAGCGCCGGACGCCGTCCACCACTGACATGATGGTGGGGTGACGCACGTCCGAGGCAGGGTCTGGCGGGACGGCAAGCCGCAGGACGAGTTCGACTTCTCCTCGATCTCGGACTACCTGGCCGAGGAGGACGCGCTGGTCTGGTGCGACATCTACGACCCCGACCACGCGATCCTGAAGGACCTGGCGGAGGAGCTGAGCCTGAACACCTGGGCGGTGGAGGACGCGATCGCGGAATCCGAGCGCACCAAGGCCGTCGTCTACCGGACCCATACCTTCTTCACCGTGTACAGCGTCGCGACCAGGAAGCCGGCCGATGAGACGCAATCGATGCTCGACATCCACCGCATCTCCGGGTTCGTGCTGCCGCGGGGACTGATCACGGTGAGGCTCTCGCCGCACTTCGACATGGATGCGGTATCGCAGCGGTTCGACGAGCTCGGCGGCCAGGAGTACGGCGTCGGGTCGTTGGTGCACGGCCTGCTCGACGTGGTGGTCGACGGGCACTTCGAGGCCGTGCAGGTGCTCGACGACGGTATCGAGGCTGTCGAGGGCGATCTGTTCGAGAACAAGTCGCAGAAGGGCTTGCAGCGCAAGACGTTCCGTCTGCGCAAGGATCTGGTCGAGCTGCGGCGGGTGGTGTTGCCGATGCGTGAGGTCGTCAGCTCCATACAGCATCGCAGGCTGGACGCCAAGACCGCGCCGCAGCTCGATCCGCTGTATTCGGATCTATACGACCATGTGCTGCGGGTTTCGGAGTGGACAGAGTCGTTGCGCGACATGGTCACGACGGTGTTCGAGACGAACCTGTCGCTGCAGGACGCGCGGCTGAACACGGTGATGAAGAAGCTGACGGCGTGGGCGGCGATCATCGCGGTGCCGACCGCGATCACGGGCTTCTACGGGCAAAACGTCGAGTATCCCGGAATCAACACGGTCGGCGGCTTCGTGACCAGCACGTCGATCATCGTGCTGATAGTAATCGCGCTGTACTGGATGTTCCGCCGGCGAGACTGGCTGTAAAACAACGCCTTTAGTGGCGGTTTGATGAGAATCGCCCAGCGAGCGGTAGTGATCGGCTTGGGCGGGGTAAGATTAGCCCAGGTTGAGTTCCCAGCCGATGTCTTATCCGGCTGAAACACTTGGAGTCGACCAACTATGACCACCATGATCACTCGACCACGCACCGCGACGACTCGCCGCGCTGGGCTGCAATTGTCCTCTGAATGGCTGAATCCCACCGTCGTGCGCATCAGCGCTTCCGGTGACATCGACGCTTCCAATACCGCCGAGCTGCTGGACTTCGTCCTCCGCCGGGGTGCGAACTGCCGTAGCCTGATTCTCGACCTGAGGGACGTCACTTTCTTTGCCACCACGGGCTTTTCAGCACTACGGGCGATCGATCTCCGCAGCTCCCGCGCATCGGTCAGTTGGACGTTGGTTGGCGGCCCTGCGGTTTCTCGGGTGCTGAGCATCTGCGACCCGGAGCGCACGCTCCCCCGCGGAGTCGCGTGACTCAACCGCAGGTTCGCTAGATCGCCATCGGGGTGTGCGCCCGGACCAGCTGGTCGGCCAGCCGATAGTCCTCGTCGGCGTTGAGGCTGAGCATCCCGACCACCTCACCACCGGACTCGTACCAGACGGTGAAGCCGTTGCGGTGGTCGACGAGCTTGCTGTGCTCGTAGCCGGTGCCCCAGCCGCAGTACTTCAGCGTGGATCCGCCTACGGTGCAAGAGAATCCGGGCACTTTGTCCCACGCTGCGGCGTGGCCTGCCGCGGACAGCCCGGCGATGAGACCCTGCTGCGCGGCGTCGCGCCAGTGCTCGGCGCGGATGCGCCGCCCCGCGGTGACGTTGTAGGCCAGCGCGACATCTCCCGCGGCGTAGACGTTGAGCGCAGAGGTGTGCATGTGCTCGTCGACGACGATGCGGCCGTCTTCGGTTTCGAGGCCGATGGCCTCGGCGAGGTGCGGGTCGGGTCGCACACCGGTGGCTGAGACGACGACGTCGCCGTGGAGCGTGCCGCCGGTGTCGAGGTGCACACGGGTGTCGTCGATCGCAGTGACGGCCGTCGACCCGAGAAAGCGAACCCCGGTGTCGGACAGGATCTTTGCGACGCGTTCGCCGACCTCGTCGCCGAACCGGCGCTGCAGGGGCACGGGCTCGGCGGCGACCATCGTGGTCGGAACGCCGCGGCCTGCGAGGCAGGCGGCGGCCTCGCAGGCGATCAGCCCACCACCGATCACCACCGCAGAGTCAGCGCTGCGGGCGGCCATCCGCAGGATGACGGCGTCGGCGAAAGACCGCAGGGTGAGTGCGGCCTCCGCGCCGGGGACACGCAGAGGGACGGCGTTGGCGCCGCAGCCGAGCACGAGATGCCAGTAGGGGTAGCGGCGGCCGCCCTCCGTGACGACTTCCTGGCGAGCCAGGTCGATGTGGTCGACGGTGATGCCGCGCACCAGTTCGACGTTGTGGCGGACGAACCAGCCGGGGCTGTGCAGGTCGAGCTTGGCCTCGCGGCCACACAGGTAGGCCTTGCTCAGCGGGGGCTTGGCGTACGGCAGGGCGGGGTCGGCACTGAGGATCCGCACGGGAATGCTGGGGTGTGTGCTGCGGAACGTCTCCGCCGCGCTCAACCCTGCAGGACCAGACCCGATGGCGATGAAGCCTCCTGCCACCACACTTCTTGGGTACCACTTTTCGATGATCCTCACGCCCACGTCAAGCATTGGTCATACTTTGACAAGCAACGGTGCGACGCGTTGCTTGTAGAGCACGACACAAATGGGCATGGGAGCATCTGCGCATGGACCAGGACGACCCCGAGGCGCGTATCAGGGCACTCGAGCAGCCGCTCGCCGACAACGCACGGGCGACCGAAGTGGGATCAAATGCGTACACCGGAGGCGGGGCCTACCAACCTCCGCCGGTGCCGCCCGTTCCGCCGATGCCACCGCCCGTCGCAGGGCCGAACTACGGCGGTCAATACGCGCCGCCGGGCTACGGCGCCCCGTGGGCCCCGCCGCCGCGGAAGACTTCGGCGGGCATTCCGTGGGTGGTGCTCGCAATCGGCGCCGTCGTGTTCATGGCGGTTGCCGTTGGCGTCGGGCTCGTCATCATGAACAGGGCGACGAGCAGCTTTCCCGATATCCCCGGCGTCAGCATCCCAAGCATGCCCTCGATGCCCAGCATGCCCGATCAGCCGACTGCGGCCCCGCCGGGTGGGCAGCTCAGCGTCGCAGGCATGGGCGAGAACAAGACGCTCGAATGCAACAACAACCACGTGAGCATCAGCGGCGTCTCCAACACCGTCACGATCACTGGTCACTGCACGAACGTCACGATCTCGGGCATGCAGAACAAGGTCACCCTCGAAACGTCTGACCAGATCAACGCGTCCGGCTTCGACAACGTCGTGACCTATCACTCGGGCTCACCGGACATCAACAACGCCGGAAACAACACGGTCCAGCAGGGCTGACGCAGTAGTGCAGTCGGTGCGCTTGTCGGGATAGGCCAGCGTGAACACGGTGCGCTCGTCGGCAAGCGATGCGCCCGGCACGAGAAGCACCTGCCATTCGGGCGCCCACTCGGCCACACCATTGGTGCTGCACAGCGCCGCGTGCACATCTGCTGGCCGGTGGTTCCACAGTTCGGCGGTCTGACTGCCCCAATCAAGGCGGATGAAGCCGTCGTCGCGCACGACGGCGGTCACGGGAATGGCCACCGAGGACTTCACGACGGCCATGAAATACCGGCCGATGTCGACGTGATGGCCCGGTCCTGACGACGCGCATACGGGATCGGCGATGAAGGCGCGGAAGAAGTGCTTGCGCATGGAGCTCCCTTTTCAGGGCCTCCGACGAGGAGGCGCTCTTGCCGGCACCGGTCGGTGCAGACCGCTTCGTCATCCGAGCCACCCACGAGCGTGGGGTTGGCGTGCGGTCAAGTCGGAGCTTGGCGACCGCAACTCGTGAAGCAAGTCCAGTGTAGGAGACTCAGCTCGGCATTGTGGCGTCGCTCTTGGGATCGATGAGGATCTTGGCGTGCGCCTCGGGGTCGCCGAGCGCGTCGAAGGCGGCTGCGACGCCGTCCAGCCCGACGGTCCCGGTGATCAGCGGGGTGGCATCGACCTTGCCGTCGGCGAGCATGTGCAGCGTGTCGCGGAACTCGAGCGGCGTGTAGCCGAGCACGAACCGCAGGTCGATCTCCTTGTTGATCGCCATCGAAGGCCGCAGCCGGTCGGCGCCCATGCAGACACCCACCACCACGACGCGGGAGAACAGCGGAGCACCGGTGATGATGCCTTCGATAATGCCGGGCACTCCAACGCATTCGAAGATGACGGGGTGCTTGGGTGTCGCCGCGCCGAGTTTGTCAGCAGCGCGCCAGACGTGCCACCAGGGCAGGCGTACCAGTTGCAGCTTCTCGATCGTGCCGATCGCGAGATCGAAAGCGTCGAGCGGGGTTTCGAGGTGGCCGTGACCCGAGGCCGCCTTGTAGGGCGAGTCCTGGGCGGGGTCGACGACGACGTCGGCGCCGCACTCAGTGGCGAGCGCGCGGCGGCCGGACGAGAAGTCGCTGGCGATCACTGTGCGCACGCCGTGGGCCTTGAGCATGAGGATGACTGCCAGGCCGATGGGCCCGCAGCCGATGACGATGGCGACGTCTTTCTTGCCGATCTCGGCCCGTTGAACGGCATGCCAGCCGACCGCCATCGGCTCGGTGAGCGCGGCATGCTCGGGCGGCAGGCCGTTGGGCACGGGCAATGTCACTGACTGCTCGACGACGAGCTGTTCGGCGTAAGCGCCGGGCGCGGCGGTGGAGAGTCCGAGCGCGTGGACGTCCTTGCCTCGGCGGAGTAGCGGCATGGCGATGACGGGCGTGCCGGGGCGTGGCGTCTTGCGGGTACCGGGTCCGTGGTCGAGGACTTCGCCGCAAAACTCGTGGCCGAAGACGACCGACTGGTTCGAGCGCATGAAGTCGGGGTAGCCGGTCTCGGCCATCACGTCGGCGACTTCGTCGCAGTGGTTGCGGGCGTGCAGGTCGGAGCCGCAGATGCCGCAGCGGAGGACGTCGATCAGCAGCTGTCCCTTCGCAGGCACCGGGGTCGGCTGATCGATGACTTCAAGCTTCGCGTTGGTGCAGGTGACGGCCTTCATCTGGCCGAGCGTAGCGGGCAGGCATCGCCGACGATGTCTGATCGTCGTGCGACGGTCCGATGATGGACAGTTCGAGACAGCTGCGGGGAGTCGAGCTCCGGTACGTCGTCACGATGTATCTGGCCCGGCACGGTCGAGCCGACATCGCGGAGTTGATAGATGCGCTTAGCCGGTTCGGTTTCGAGTTCGCGGGCCGGCCGTCAAAGGCGATCTCCGACGCGCTGCGATGGGAGATGCGATACGGCAGGGTGCGTCGACACGCGCGCGGGATGTATGGCCCCGGTTGGATGCCGCGATCGACCGAGTATCGAATCCACCAGCGGGAGTTGGCCTTGCGGGACGCGGCGGAGCGGTATCGGGCCGAGGGCGGCTGACAGCAAACGCCTGCGGAGCGCCGAGTTCACTCCAGTCCCTCGAATCGGCGGACATGGTTTTGCCCGCCTCTGAGCGACAACTCGTCGATGCGGCGGTGCGATCCAATGCGTTGTCGCTCAGAGGCGGGCAAAAAGACCTGTCGGTGCTCGCCGATAGAGTCGGGGTGAGCGGAAGGAAAGACGATGAGTGAGCAAACACCGACGCCGAGGCTGACGGACCAGTTCGCGAAGGCGATGGTCTATGCCGAACGGAAGCACCACACCCAGGTGCGCAAGGGCGGCGACATTCCCTACGTTGGGCATCTGTTGTCGGTGGCCAGTTTGGTGATCAACGACAACGGCTCCGAGACGCAGGCCATCGCGGCGCTCTTGCACGACACCGTCGAGGATCAGGGCGGCGCCCAGACGTTCGAGGAGATCAAGGCGCAGTTCGGCGACGAGGTCGCGCGGATCGTCGAGGAGTGCAGCGACACCGACAAGACACCCAAGCCGCCGTGGCTAGAGCGCAAGCAGGCCTACATCAACCACCTTGGCTCCGTTGGTGAGGACACGCTTCTGGTGTCGGTGGCCGACAAGCTCGACAATGCGCGTTCGATGCTGCGGGACTACCACGAACACGGGCCGGCGCTGTGGCAGCGCTTCAACAGAAAGAACCCGGACGACCACCTGTGGTACTACGGCGAGCTGCTCGACGCGTACCGCGCCCGCGGCTTGAACAGCTGGATGGTCGACGAACTCGCCCGCGTCGTCGACGAACTGAAGAACCTAGTCGAGTCGTAGGGCCTACGAAGGCGGTGGCGGGTCCAGCATTTCGACATGGTCGCCCTGCCACTGGTAGCGCACGCTCGTGACGGCCGCCGGAGCGCACGCGTCGCACTCACCCGGGGTCGCGTAGTCGAGCACCACCATTTCGCCTGTACTGCGCGCCGCGCTGACCGACGTGAAACCGTATGCCTTCGACGTCCCCGTCCCGAGGTACGTGCCGCGATGGAACATGAGCGCCTGCACCGGCGAGCTTGCCGTGCCGCGGTCAATGATCACGAGGATCGTCGAGAGGTCCGCGCACGGGTTGTAGTTGCTGCCGATGGGAGTCTTCTGCCATCCCATGCCGGTGGCGGGTTCGGGAGGCAATTTCGCAAGTGCGGACTGCAGGGCTGACGCCTCGTCAGGCCCGCACGTCGGTGACGGCGGAGCGGCCGGTGCCGCAGCAGCCGGTGAAGAAGCGGCCGGTGGCGGCGCGGTGACCGTCACCGTCGCGGGGGTCGAGACGGACGAATTGCACGCAGTCATCAGCGCGAGAACTGACCCACACACAGCCACAGCCAGTTGACGCCGCATCACAATTGGCAGTGTTCCATGGCACCGACCTCCTATGGTGGGCTTCGATGGCCCTGCACCTGCACCGTGCTGAACGAACCGATCTCCTCGCCGACGGCCTCGGCCAGCTGCTCTCCACTCCCCCACCCGACCCCTTCGCCGAGGAGCTGGTCATCGTCCCCGCCAAGGGCGTCGAGCGCTGGTTGAGTCAGCGACTCAGCCACATCCTCGGCCGCGGCGACGGCCAGGACGGCGTCTGCGCAGGCATCTCGTTCCGTAACCCGCACTCCCTCATCGCGGAAATCACCGGCACGACCGACGACGACCCGTGGTCGCCCGACGCCATGGTGTGGCCGCTGCTCGAGGTCATCGATGCCAGCTGCGACGAAGGCTGGTGCACGACGCTGGCCACCCATCTCGGCCACTTCGAGACCGGTGAAGAACGCGAGCTGCGGCAAGGCCGCCGTTACGCAGTGGCACGCCGCCTCGCGGGGCTCTTCGCCTCCTACGCCCGACAGCGGCCGCAGCTCCTCATCGACTGGGAAACCGATGTCGCCGGTGAGATCGCCCCCGACCTGCAATGGCAGCCGCCCCTGTGGCGTGCCCTGCTCGACAAGGTCGACGCCGACGCGCCCCACATCCGACACGCGAAAACCCTTGCCACACTGCAGGAGTCCCCCACCGATCTGCCCGAGCGGCTGTCGCTGTTCGGGCACACCCGACTCCCGTCGACCGAAATCGAACTGCTGCAAGCCCTCTCCACCCATCACGACCTTCACCTGTGGCTGCCGCACCCCAGCGACGACCTGTGGCGACAGCTCGCTGGCGATCACGGGCAGATCCCCCGCCGCGACGACACCAGCCACCGCAACGTCTCCCATCCGCTGCTGGCCACCCTCGGCCGCGACCTTCGCGAACTACAACGCAGCCTCCCCGCCGACCCGCAGACCGACGAATACCTGCTTGGTCCGGCTGGCGGCCTCGACCGCCCCGACACTCTGCTGGGCTGGCTGCAGTCCGACGTCACCGCCAATGCCGTTCGGCCCGAAGGCCGAAAGCACGCGCGGACCGACCGCTCGGTGCAGGTGCACAGCTGCCACGGTCCC
>JAVXWV010000811.1:0-6563 GCA_032230775.1 Mycobacterium sp.
CGCCGTGATCGTCGGCTTCACCGGCGTGCTGACCTACCTGACGCCGACCTCCCGCGACAGGATTCGCCTGCTCGGTCGCTGGTCGCGCGGTCGGCAACCGACGGGCGCCGCGCATGTTGCCGGACGCAGGTAGGCGCCGAACCCGGCCAATGCGATGGGCCCGCATTCGCGGCCTGTCATCACCGAAAAACGAAGGAACCCGCAATGAGCATCGGTAAGAAGATCGCCCACAAAGCCCAAGCCGCCAAGGGCGCCGCCAAGAAGTACTTCGGACGCGCCACCGGCAACACGCGCCTGCGCACCGAGGGACGCGTCGATCAGTTCACGGGCAACACCAAACAGGCAGGAGACAAGGTCAAAGACGCCTTCAAACACTGACCCCGAAGCCCGGCCGACAACGCTCACACCGGCTGCGGACAGGTCTCATCCCTGCCAACCCCCATCGAATATCGAAACTAGGTAATCATCATGATCGTTTTCGGAATCATCCTTATCGTCCTCGGACTCCTCCTCCCCACCCTCGTCCCTACCTTCGCCTTCGCCCATATTTGCGTGGTCATCGGGATCATCCTGCTGGTCGCCGGCCTGGCACTGATGCTCATGGGAAGAGCGGGACACGCTGTCGGCGGCCGCCGCCACTACTACTAACCGGTCGCACGACACCCGGCTAGACAACTCGGCGGACATGATTCACCGCCCCGTGATCGCCGGACCACCGAACTACTTCGGTGTCAATCCCAAGGTCACGGATTGCCGCGTGCCCCAACCCAGTCCATGACACCGCAGCTCAATCCCAACCCACTGAAACCATTCGATCTGCTCAACCAATCCAAGGAGTCGACATGTCTACCACCAGTATTGTTTTGATCGTCCTCGTCGCGGTCGTTGCACTTCTGCTCATCGCCACAATCGTGTGGGTGGCGCGCAACAAACGCACCCAACACCGTCGCGTCGAAGCCGGCGAGATCCGCGACAAAGCCGCCGATGAGTCCCACAGAGTGGGGCAACGCGAGGCGTTCGCCGACGAGACTGCCGCCAAGGCCCGCGTCGCCCAAGCCGAGGCCGACGCCAAGACGGCGCACGCGACGGGCCTACAACACCAAGCGCAAGTACGTCGCAGCGACGCGACCACCGCCCGCGATGAGGTGAACCAGGAGTTCGAGCGCGCCGACAAGATCGATCCGGACTCGCAAACCCCCGAGGACAAACGGCGAGAAGACTCAGAAACCCGCGCGGCACCTCGAGGAACCTCGGGCGGCAAGCAGGGCCCACCGTCGATGTCCAGGGCCGGGTAACGTCGCGAACCCCAGCCCCGAGTTGGGCTGCACGGTCATCGCCGATCGACCGTGTGGCGCAACGCAAACGATGTCTGTGCCGACGGTGGTTAGGAGAGCCTCCCAATGTCTGACCACGCGCCGTCGTCCACCGCGACGCAGATTGCCCAAAACAGCGTCTTTGAACGATTCGCCCGCGCCGGGTACGTCGTCAGCGGCCTGCTGCACTTCACCATCGGCTACCTCGCCATCCGGATCGCTCTGGGCAGCGGTGGCGGCAATGCTGACCAATCCGGCGCGCTAGCGGCAGTGGCAGCCAAACCGGGCGGCATTGTCGCGCTGTGGGTCGCCGCGGTCGCGTTCCTGGTGATGGCGCTGTGGCGGCTCGTCGAAACCGCCCTCGGTCGTTCGACGGACCCGAAATCTCAAGGCGCATCGTCGGAAGTGCTGGATCGGGCGAAAGCCTTTGCGCTGGCGGTGGTCTACTTCGCGCTCGCGTACTCCACGTTCGGATTCGCCCGAGGTGCCGGGAAGTCCACCGGTGAGACGAATTCGGGGATCAGCGCACGCCTGATGCAAACCGGCGCCGGCACCATCGCACTCATCGCCGGCGGCATCATCATCGTCGCGGTCGGCGGGTACCACGTCTACAAGGGAGCCAGCCGCAACTTTGTCGACGATCTCAAAGGCCACTCCAGCGACCTGGTACGACGACTGGGGACCGTGGGCTACATCGCCAAAGGACTAGTTATCGCCGGTGCCGGAGTGCTGGTCATCGTCGCGGCGAGTCGTTCGGAGCCGAACAAAGCCACTGGACTTGACGGGGCCCTCAAAACACTCGGGGCTCAACCGTACGGAGCAGCACTCCTGATCGCCGCCGGGGTAGGGATCATCACCTATGGCTTCTACAGCTTTGCCATGGCCCGCTACACCAAAATGTAAGTGGTCCTGGGGGATTCCGCCTGCTGGCCGAACTCGATGCCGGGACATTTCGCCAGCCATGCCGACGAGACCTCGGCGCCGTCGCGGCGGCCACTACAACCCCTGCACCGTTCGTGCTTCGGCCGACAGGACATGTAGGTGTGAACCCAACCACCGTGGGTATTGGGTGTACATATGTACACCCAAGGATTTGGGCAGGGCATTGAAGGGGAGTGGTTAGGGATGGCTGCCACGCTGCGCGACCTGGCACGGTGGAGTGTCAAGCCGGCGAAGAATGTCGATACCGCCAAAACGCCGAAAGTTAACGTTTTACGGGGTTTGGCGGCAAACCGCGCGATCGACATTTCGGACGATTACACCCTGATCGTGTCACCGGCAAGGGCGCTAGGTCGTCACGGCGATCAAAGCCACAGCGATCCCACAGCCGAATCACATTCCGTGGCTCGACATTTCGGCGCGGCGATATTTGGTTAGTGCTGAACTACGGTTTGAAAGGTAGATGGTTCGCGGTGCCGGTCGGGTCTCACCGATCTCGTTGAGGCACAAGTCGCCAGGTCACAGACTTAGCCGCCGTCGGGCGCGGATGTGACAAGCTTCGGACATGGCTGTCCGACTTGTCGCAATCATCGCCGCGCTACTCCTGTGGACTCCCGCCGTGCAACCGGTAATCGCGCAAGCCGATATCGAGCAGGCGAAGGCGACGGGGGGCATCGTCGCGCTGTACCCGAGCGATCTTGACGCGCATGTTCTGGCTATCCCCGGCGGCACGCCACCGGGGGAGCTGCACCTCACCCTGGTGGACTACGGCCAGGACGTGAGTGGTCTGACGGATGTCGAGCTTCGACGGCGGCTTAGCGATGTGGTCGCCGGTCACCCCGAGCCGATCGAGGCCCAGGTGTTCGGGCACGCGGTCTTCAACCCGAACGACGCGCAGCGCGGCCCATCCACGGTCTACATCGTCGGCGACTCACCCGACCTCGCTTCCCTACGGCAGCAGGTTCTTTCGTTGTCGCAGGAGCTCTTTGAACCGCTTGCTCAGCATGAGCCGTGGGTCCCGCATGTGACCGCCGGATACAGTGCGCTCGAGACCGAGCTGAAGTACACCGGTACCGTCCGCTTCGACCGGATTGGGCTCAGTTGGGCCGGCTGCAAAACCTACTGGCCGCTGTAGCGCTGAAACTTGTGCATGCTGCGGTCATTTAGAGCGATTCAGCTAGTTCTCTGCAGGGGACGGCAACTTCGAGTCGCGTAGTTGCTCAGTGAAGTGGTGGCTTCTACCTCGGCCTGTTGTCTTGGCTTCATACATCGCCAGGTCGGCATCATGCAGGATGGCCGCGGCGTCGCGCTCATCGTGCTGACCGATTGCGGCGATGCCGATGCTGGCACTGAGACGCAGCGTGGCGTCGCCGACGCGGGTCGGCTCTGCCAGCGTGGCGTGCAGCCGCTCGCTGAGTTGATCCAGCGCTACACGCGTGGTCGGGCCGATAAGCAGGGCGACGAATTCGTCGCCGCCCAGACGGGCGATCACGTCGTCGGGCCGCACCGCGCGTCGAAGACGTTGTGCGGCTGTCCGTATTACCGTGTCGCCGGCCTCGTGACCCAATGAATCGTTGATGACCTTGAGTTTGTCGAGGTCGATGAATAGAACGGCAGACAGCGCACTCTTTCGGTCCTGTGTGAGTGCATCGGGAATGCGGGCGAGCACGTAGGCACGATTGGGCAGCCCGGTCAGGGAGTCATGGGTGGCCTCGTGCGCGAGGCGCTCACTTGCGGCGCGTTGAGTTGCGATCTCGTCAACGTGACGGGCTTGAACGTACGTCACGAGAAAAGCCGTGCAGCACAAGAGGCCGTACAGCGCTAATAGAAACCAGGTCTCCGGCCAGCCGATTTGCTCTGCTATCACCGGATCTTCCACCACAGTCGCCGCGAACGCGACCACACTTGCTGCAAGCACGATCGCAGCCCGCCGCGAAGACACTTCAAGGGTCACCATCAGCGGCAGGAGCCCTACAACAAGGAGCGGAACGTATCCCCCCGTCGTCAACAATTGGAAGCCCGCCAATGCGACTACGTCGGCGATCGCGATGGCGAACTGCCACTGCGAGCCCGTAATAAATCGGCTAGAAGGGGAGAACGCGACGATCGCCGTCACGAGCGAAGCCAACGCGTACACGGCGATCCATACACTTTGCGCAGGCCAGTCGCCCGGCGCGGTGCCGACGAGCATGGCGCCGATCATGATCAACACGACGCCGACGCGCAGCAGCGCCGCGATTCTCAATGACCGCAGTTGGCGTGCCTGACGCACGTGTTCCAGTTCTACCGGGTCCATTGCGGCTCAGGTCCACCTCGCGGCTCGAAACGGCGCCTCGCGACCATACGCAGATTGAAGCAGATTGAATCAGGACTCATCGAGCTTCCCGCGACCCGCCTTTGGTTCGACTTCGTCCTTGATGTCAACCCGTGCTGCTGCGATCGCAGCGATGGCGTTCAGCGCCAACATAATTGCGAGTGGCCAGAGTGCCGAACCGTGCCTCGCGATGACGCCGAATGCAAAAGCGATCCCGATGGACACGACGCTGGCGACGATCTGGGTGAAACTGAGCACCGCTACTCTCTCATCGTCCGTTACTTCCCGCTCAATCCAGTCGTGAGACGCCGGGAACACAGCTTGACTTGCGATTGCTGTCAGCAGCATCGCCAGCCCGAACGTCCAAACCATCGGCAGCAGCCGAAACGCCATCAGCGACAGGGTCAGCGCCGCAGCGCACACGCCGATCAGGGCGCTGCACAAGAGCATGCCTCGGACATCGAACCGCTTTCGTACATATGACCAAATGCCAATTCCCGCTAGCAGACCTAGTCCGACAAACGCCAATATCGAATCAAGAGCGCCATTGTCAGGACCTAGCGATGACGAGCTGTATATTCCGTAAAACACGGAGCCCAACGTGATCGATGTGAAGGCCACTTGCGTCACCAGATAGCGCCGAAGCCAGTCCGTGCTGCGGAGTCGGCGAACCCCGTCTCGTACCAGCTCGCCCATCCGCGTTCGTTGGGCGGGCACCAGGTCGCGTTGAGGCCGCAGAGCCAAGCAACAAATCGCTGAGACAACCATTGCGGCTGCGCCAATCCATAGCAGCTCTGCGTTGTCTATGCCTGGCGAATCGTCAGAAAGAAACCATGCCGAATACGCGGAGATCAACGTAACCAACACCGCTCCATAACCCGATTGCTGTAACAGCAGGCTGCTGTGGCGTTCAGGTGGGAGCAGCGCCGACGTGGACAACGACACGATCACACGCGAACACCCCGATAGCACCCCGATGAGGGCACAGGTCAACAGCAGGGGATAGGCGGACACATTCTCGGGCAGAAATTCGATGGCGCTCGCGTTCGCAATAATCAGCAGGGCCTGTAGAGAGACGCTCCCGAACAGTAACGCGATGATTGAAGCGTGCCACCGTGAGACCTGTGCAATGAACACATTCCCGAATAAGGCGCCCACCGTGTAGATCGGTACGAGAAGGGCTACGACGATGCCCGGTGCGTCGAGCTCAGCACCAATGAACGGAATGACAGCGGTCACGCTGGTGAGTTGGACCGCAACGGTATAGAACGTCCCCTGCGATAGCAGCACCGAGAAATTGCGATGCATAGGAGGCTAGATTAGCGCCCCCGCCGGGCACCCGACGCATTGTTGCCTACAGGCCCGGCTGACGCGTACGTGCATCACCGCTGGCCCCAACAAAACATTGCAGGTAACGGTCTGGTCCACAACATGTTTCGTTGGAACGCCAGGCTGGGCAGCGCGTAGGTCGTCATCCAACCGCTCTTCTTCCCACTCGATGATGTCGCTGAGACGGTCTCGGACGTGTCGACCCATACGTGCATAACGAGGGCCGCTGCCTTTTGAAGGCCCACTGCGCGATCGTGTTGATAGGGAGCCCGTAGCGGTGAGCGAGTTCTTGCCGGCTCGACTATGGACTGCCCGCGAGCTCGCCGTGCGTCCCGCGCTGCTGTGCGGCCGGGCCACTTTGTGTCTTGCGTCACAGGACGGTCGCGGATACGGTATGCAGTAGTCAGGATCCAATATCCCGGCTATGGCGCGCCGTGCGGCTGTGACCTGCGGTCCGGGCGTTCGAGCGGGTTGGGAATCCCGCATTCGCGCCAGTGCGACATGCGGTGCCCGGCATAGCGAAAGGCCTCATATTTATGTTCAAACCCGTTGCAGGGGTGGTGCCGATCGCTGCCAGATCTGAAACTTGTGACCAAGACCGGCAAACGCGACCGCGTCGCCGATGCCGGCATGGGATTTCAGGGCTTCGGTGAGCATCACCCTGCCCT
>JAVXWV010000848.1:0-6117 GCA_032230775.1 Mycobacterium sp.
CATCGTCGATGTTGAGCGCCACCAGCAGCGCGTCGGATCCGTTGCGGGTTGCATAGACGTACTGCGTGTTAGTCAACCGCAGCGGTAATGTCCTTGCGGTATGCAGCCACGGATGGCGCCTGCGCAATCCGATCAGGTACTGGTGCAGCCGGTACACGTCGTGGCCGTGTTCGTCGACACCCATTAGGGGAGCGGTGAATTCGGGACGGACGGCGTCGTCGCCGCCGAACCGCTCCTCCTTGACACCGCGGTAGCCGGACTCGTCGCCCGCGTACACGCTCGGTGTGCCGCCCGTCGTCAACAGGATGACCAGGGCATGTTCGAGGTGCCGGGTGTTGTCCAGCTGGCTGGCGATCCGGGTGACGTCGTGGTTGCCGACGAACGTCATCGGCACGAAGTCGTCGAGAAACTCGTTGTGCCGCACCAGCGCCCAGTCGAGCTCATGGAAGTTGGCGTCGTTGAGGCTGCTCCAGATCGCCTTCCACAGTTCGTATTGGGTCACCGAATCGAACCCTGACGCACGGACGCGCTCCGAGTAGTCGCCGTGGATGACCTCGCCGACGAACCACGCGTCGGGATGTGCCTGCCGGACGCGGGGAAGCACCTGTGCCCAGAACCGGTCGGGCACGGCGTAGGCGGCGTCCAGCCGCCAGCCGTCGGCGCCTCGCTTCAGCCAGTGCGTCATGACGTCGACGGTGTAGGCGACGACGTCGGGATTGTCGTGGTCCAGAGCGATCAGCTCACCATGTCCCTCGAAAGTATCAAAGCTGTTGCCACGCTTGCGAAACCACGACGTTTGCGCGAAGTCCTTGGCGACGTGATTGAACACACCGTCGAGCAGCACCCGCAGGCCCCGCTTATGGGCATCGGCGATCATTTGGTCGAAGTCGGCGTCGTCGCCGAGGCGCGGGTCGATACGGTAGTGGTCGGTGGTGTCGTAGCCGTGGGTGTGTGACGCGACCAGCGGCCCAAGCGCGACTCCGGACGCGCCGAGTTCGACGGCGTGGTCGAGCCAGTCGACGATCCGCCGCAGCCGGTGCTCGTCGGCGGTCGGCGGCGGATCGGCGGGATACGCGCCGACGAAACCCAGTGGGTAGACCTGCCACCAGATCGCGTGCTCGACCCAGGCCGGTTCTGTCACCTGAACTTCGCCTCGTAAAGCGCTTTCATGGTGTCGGCGAGTTCGGGCGCGGGTCCGTCGACGGCGACGTGGGGGGCCACCGTCGCGATGGGCAGCGGAGCCACCGGCGGCGGCGGTGATCCCCATTCGGCAAGCCATTGCGTCAGCTGTTCCGACGAAGCGGCATACACGATGCGGCCGAGACCCACCCACGCGTGGCCTGCCGCGCACATGGGGCAGTGCTCGCCGGAGGTGTACACAGTCGCGAGCGCCCGGTCGTCGGGAATCAGGTTGTCGACGGCCCAACGCGCGATCGCGAACTCGGGGTGGCGGGTGTGGTCGCCGTCTTTGACACGGTTGCGGTCCTCGTAGAGCGTGGTGCCGCCGGCGCCGACCAGGATCGAGCCGAACGGTTCGTCGCCGTCGTCGAGCGCCTCGCGGGCGAGTTCCACGCAGCGGCGAAGGCGTTCGAGGTCGTCGTCGCTGATCGCCACACGCCGCAGTTTACGCAGTCGCGGGCTCGCGCTGACGCGACCGGGTCAGCGGATAGCACCCCAGCCCGATCAGCAATGCACTGAGGTGGCCGAGCTGGGTGAAGTCCCGTTTGACGGCTAGCGATACGCCGAAGACGACAAGCGCCGCGGCGAGGTAGAGCCATCGCCACCGTCGGGGAATGTGGTAGGTGAGCACTCCGACGATGCCGACGACGAAGTAGCTCACCCCGATGTCGCGCGCGTCGATCAACCGCGGGGAGGACACCGCCTCCTGGATTCTCCAGTACAGATATCCCTCGCTCAGGTACGTCGCTCCGACGTGACCGACAAGTCCGATGAGCAGCCATCGCAACTGCCCCAACCAGCGTTCGGCGGGAGCCAGGAACAGCGTGAAGACGATGAGGTAGGGCCACCAGTACTTGCCGTCGATCCACAGCAGGCTCTGAATCAGCACCCGGATCGGATCGGAGGCCAGGTGGTGCAGGTTTGTCGACTCCTTCTGCAGCAGTGCCCGTAGGTGCCTAGCAGTGATGGTGTGCTGCATGATCGTCGTAACGAGCAGCAGAACGAGCCACGAGTAAGTCAGCGGCGCGCGTTTCACGTAGCGCCAAACCGTGTTCACGGTTGACGACGATAGATGCTTGGCCTGAGGTCAGACGTCGGCGACGTCGAGCCGGCAGGCGCAGGACGCCAGGATCGGCACGTCCGCGCGCGCCCGAACGAGATCGAGCTGCTGACCGATGATCGCCGCCTCGTCGGTTCGGCCCAGCCGCTGCAGGCATTCGTGGTAGCCGTGCAGGCTCCAGACGTTGCCCGGGTGCTGGCACGGCCGCGCCAGCGTGGGGTCCAGCCCGAGGTCGGCGGCGTACACCTCGGCGGCTGCGTCGACATGGCCCTGCTCGAGCAGCAATGCGCCGTAGGCGTGCCTGGTCGGTTGCATCCAACCCCACGGTTCGTCGTACGGCAGTGAATCGTCGAGTTCGATGGCGCGACGCAGGTGGGCGAAGGCGTCGTCGAATTGTCCTTCGCGGTAGTCGATTTCACCGTCGAGCATCTCGCCGGCAACGGCCAGTATGTCGCGTGCGGTGTTGTTGAACAGGTACCGGGTGTCCGGGACGCGGGCATACGCCTGCGCGAACGCATCCCGTTCGGCATGCGCCTGCGGCAGCTGCCCCTTGGCGGCGTGCGCAACACCGCGGCCGTAGTGGATGGTTGTCGCGGTGCAGCAGTACAGGTCGACATCCTCCGGAAGCGGCTGGGCGATCAAATCGTCCCAACGGCCGAATCGCACCAGCACGTGAATTCTCAATGGCACGAACGCTTCCAGCCAGTCCGCCATCGGCGGGGACGCGATGGCCAGCAGCTCCGGGGTGAGTTGCGCGGACAACTCGTCGGCGGCCTGCAGAGCGATCGCCGAGGATCCCTCGAACATCGCGGAGTACACCACGAAGTGCAGGTTGTGCGCCCGATACAACGAGTAGAAGTTCAGCGGTCCCTCGCGGTCGACGAAACGCCGATCAACTTGCACCGCAGATAGATTCGACACCACCGAGTCGCGGTAGTTGCCGCACAACACGTCGATGTGGCTTGGCATGTGCACCAGATGGCCTGCGTCGGGCACCAGGTTGCGCAGGAGGTCCGCAGCAGGCAGCGCATCCTGCGGGGTGGCCGACATCTCCATGGTGTGCAGATACAGGTGCAGGATCATGGGGTGTTCGCGACCGGCAGGCGTGGCCAGCGCTTCGTCGAGGATCCGCTTGGCCTCAATCACCCGCGACCCCGGCGCAGGTTCGCCCGTCGTGATGTCCCACAAGGCCCACGCCGTGATGTTGACGAGCGCGTCGGCGGCAAGAGCCTGCACGTCGACGTCGTCGGGATACACCTCGGCGAGGGCAACCATGGCGTCGGCGTAGGCGGCGTGCCCGGCCTGCAGCACGTCGACGTCGTTCGGATCGTCAGTGGAGAAGCGGGCCAGCAGGGCTTCGATGAGCCCGTGTTCGACGGCAGATGCTCGGCCATTGGCGGCCAGACCGAGTTCCATCCGCGCCCGCGCGAGCGATGCCGCCATATCGACGGGGTCGAACGCCTCCCACGCTTTGTTGTAGTTCGGCCCCATCGAGTACGCGACTCCCCACCGGGCTATCGCGAGGTCGGAGTCGAGGTCGAGCGCTCGCTCGAAGCACTTGATCGCCTCGTCGTGGTTGAACGCGTAGGCCCAGACCATCCCGCGGTCGAACCACAACTGCGCCTGCGGCGACGCCGTCTCAATCGGCCGGTGATAGGACCCCAGGTCGTAGTACGGCTCGGTCTCGCCCGGCAAGATTGAGGCAACGCTCATAGAGCGCACGATAATTCACCCGCGAAGCGGTGGCGACGATTGCGAGCAAACACCCCGCCGCACCCCAGATCGCCAGCGTCACAATCGGCGTCTGTGCGCCGTGGCCACCGAAGTAGGAGACGCTGCGCAGCAGCGAAACGCCCGAACCCTGAGGCACGATCGCGGTGAACGTCGAATAGAACCCCGACAGCAGTGGTCTGCCCACCGGACCAGCGGCCGCGGCGTTGCCGATCACCACGAGGAACGCCGTCAGCGCCATCGAGGCGACCGAGCCGAACGCCGCTGCCACTCCGGTGACCGCTCCGCCGACGGCCATCGCGTACAGCCAAAGCGCGCCGAACAGCTGCCACGTGTGGCCCGTCAGTGCGCCAAGAATCACGTCGGCGTAAACGGTCACGCCTGCCGCCAGAAGTGCGGAATAGCCGGCGAGCGTCGCGGTACGCAGCGCCAGAGTCAGCGGCCTGCGAACGGTGCCCATGACACGTCCCAACACGGTTGCGCCGACGGACGCACCGATCGAGATGAAGATGATCGCGTAGAACTCGACGGTGCCGGACGGATCGCCTGCGGACGCGGGTGCGACGTCCTCGACGGTCGCAGGCAGGCCCGCCTTCGCCGCGATGGTGCGGCCGACGGTCTCGGCGGCGGTGGCGACGCTGTGTCCACCACCGCCCGCGACATAGATCTTCATCTCGCCGGTCGGGGCGACGACGAACGCGGCATCCGTCTTGCGCTCGTACACCTGGTCGCGGGCGGCGGCGTCATCGCCTACTTCGGTGACCGCCAACGCATCCTGGCCACGAATGCCGTCGACGAGCTGTTGGGGTCCTGCGACGGCCACGGCCATGTGATGCAACGTCGGCTTGGCGAACGCGCCCGAGTAGCTGGCGATCATGGCGATGACGAAGAGTGTCAATCCGATCATCGCCAGTGCAGTGGTGCGGATGGCCGCGCGATCGCGGACGGGGTGCCGTTCGGGGGCTTGGTGCTTAGCCATGTTGTGGACCTTTCGACAGTGTGGTGAGACCGAGTAGTGCGTTGACGGTGTCGAGCGCCGCGGCGACGCGGCCGCTCAGGTCGGTGGGGTCCGGGCTTTCCATCCAGGACCGCAGCACCTCCATGAACCCGCCGACGAGAAACCGGGAAACCGACTCCGGGGTCAGACCGGCGACCGGAGAGACCAATGGCATGCCCTGCTCCGCGATCTGGAGGCAGGCCGGCTGCAGTTCGGCGCGAAACGCCGTGACGACACGTTGCGTCACCGCGCTCGGCACGATGTTGCGGTACATGGACCGGTGCTCGGCGGCGAAGTCGAACAGGCGAAGGATGCGTGCCCTTGCGTCGCCACCGACGGCGGTGTCGGCCGTCGCAGCCGCGAACGCGACGGTGAAAGCGGTCGCGATCGCATCGTCGCGATCGGTGAAGTGTTGGTAAAAGACCTGTCTGCTTACCGATGCGCGGGCGACGATATCGCCGACTGTCATCTGGTCGACCTGGCGCTCGTGGGCCAACGCGAACGCCGCCTCGCGCAGCCGGGTGCGGACCCGTTCCGCGCGGGGATCGACGCTGTGCGTACGTGCTGCCATGCGTGCAGCGTAAGCCACTTCGTGGACAGTTGACTACGAAAGTTTAGGTAATCTAAGACACCTGTTTACGCAGGTGTGACCGCCGCTACGTCAGAGCGTGTGCAACACGGCGGCGACGATCGCGAGTGCGAGCCCGAGCACGGCAGCCGCTGTGTCCTTGACGCCGTCGGAAGCTCGCAGATGGAACGCGATGGCGCCGATCGACAGCAGGGCCAGGCCGATCGCCGCGGCGATTCCGATCGGCGCCCACATCAGACCGACGAGCACTCCCGCGACGCCCGCGAGTTCGCACACGCCGATGAGTCGCCACTGCAGTGGCTTGACACCAAGGTGATCGCGGATGGCCAGGGATTGGGGGACACCGAGCAGTTTGATACTCGCGGCGAATGTGAAGAGCGCCGCAAGCAGGATTGTCACGACAACGGTGGCGGTGTCCATCTCCGAGCAGAGTAACTGACTGATATGGGGAGGGTTCTGTCAAGTGGGCAGGGGTAAGCGGCGGCCGCAACCGTCGTCGTGGCCGCCGCTTGGTTGACCGGGTGAGTTGCTCGGAGGTGTCGAGCGTGTCGTGTCGACGCG
>JAVXWV010000895.1:0-8165 GCA_032230775.1 Mycobacterium sp.
GCTCTCAACGAGGTTGCCGCCGACGACGTCCGCATCGGAGTGACCGGTAACCCTGCGAACACCAACGCGCTGATCGCGATGAGCAACGCACCCGACATCCCCAACGAGCGGTTCTCCGCGCTGACCCGCCTGGACCACAACCGGGCGATCTCACAACTGGCCAAGAAGACCGGCGCGGGCGTCAGTGACATCAAGAAGATGACGATCTGGGGTAACCACTCGGCCACCCAATACCCCGACGTGTTCCACGCCGAGGTCGGCGGCAAGAATGCGGCCGAGGTCGTTAACGACCAGGCGTGGATTGAGAACGACTTCATCCCGACGGTCGCCAAGCGCGGCGCGGCGATCATCGACGCGCGCGGCGCATCCTCGGCCGCCTCGGCCGCGTCGGCGACCACCGACGCCGCCAGGGACTGGCTGCTCGGCAGCCCGAAGGACGACTGGGTCTCGATGGCCGTTCTCTCCGACGGCAGCTACGGCGTGCCGGAGGGCCTGATCTCCTCTTTCCCCGTCACGACCAAGGACGGCAACTGGACGATCGTTCAGGGCCTGGAGATCGACGAGTTCTCCCGCGGCCGCATCGACAAGTCGACCGCCGAGCTGGCCGACGAGCGCAAAGCCGTCACCGACCTGGGACTTATCTGAAACAGAATCGATTAGGTTACCTACGAGTTCGTCAGTAACGTGATTCGCGTGGCGGATATTGCAGAAAACCCGCAGGTCGTCATCTCGGATGAAGAGATCTTCGAGGCCCACGTAGCCGGCAAGCTGTCCGTCGAGCTGAAGTCCCCGCTGGACACCCAGCGCGCGCTGTCGATCGCCTACACGCCTGGCGTCGCGCAGGTCAGTCGCGCGATCGCCGCCGATCACACCCTGGCCGCCCGGTACACCTGGGCGAACCGGCTGGTGGCCGTCGTCAGCGACGGCACCGCGGTGCTCGGCCTTGGCGATATCGGTCCTGCGGCGTCGCTGCCCGTCATGGAGGGCAAGTGCGCGCTGTTCAAGGCATACGGCGATCTGGACGCGATCCCGCTTGTGTTGGACACCAGGGATCCCGACGAGATCGTCGAAACACTCGTGCGGTTGCGGCCGACGTTCGGCGCGGTGAATCTCGAAGACATCTCGGCACCGCGCTGCTTCGAGATCGAGCGGCGCCTGATCGAGGCGCTCGACTGCCCGGTGATGCACGACGACCAGCACGGCACCGCGATCGTCGTGCTCGCCGCGATGATGGGGGCCACCAAGGTGCTCGGCCGTGACATGGCCTCGCTGCGCGTGGTGATCCTGGGCGTCGGCGCAGCAGGCATGGCGTGCGCGAATATCCTTCTGGCCGCAGGTGTTTCAGACATGACGGTGCTGGACTCCCGCGGTATCCTGCATCGTTACCGCGAGGATCTGACCCCGGTGAAGTTCGGGCTGGCGCAGCGCACCAACCCCGACGGCCTATCCGGCGGCCTGGTCGAGGCGCTCAAGGGCGCCGATGTGTTCCTCGGGCTGTCCGGCGGCGTCGTGCCAGAAGAGCTGATCGCAACAATGGCGCCGGATGGCATCGTGTTCGCGCTGTCCAACCCCGACCCGGAGATTCATCCGGAGATCGCGGCCAGGCACGCCGCGGTTGTCGCGACGGGGCGCAGCGACTATCTGAACCAGATCAACAACGTGCTCGCGTTCCCGGGTGTGTTCCGCGGCGCGCTGGACGCCGGTGCGCGCCGCATCACCGAGAAGATGAAGGTGGCTGCCGCCGAGGCGATCTTCGGCGTTGTTGGCGATGACCTCTCGGCCGAATACATCGTGCCAAGCCCACTGGATTCGCGGGTCGGCCCTGCGGTCGCGTCGGCTGTGGCCGCGGCGGCCGAGGACTGATCGGCCCCATGCGCGTCCGCCGGTTCGCGCTGGCGCTCGTCGCGCTGATCGCCGTGGTGACGGCGGGCTGTAGTGGTCAGGCCGGTCCACCGTCGGTGGCCGTCGGGTCCACGTCCGATCCCGAGTCGACGTTGGTGGCGCACCTGTATGCGGCGGCCCTGCGGTTCTACGGCAGCCCCGCGCATGTGCGGTCCGTGCCGGATCCGGTGAGTGAGTTGGATTCCGGAACGGTCCGCGTCGTGCCAGGGTTCACCGGCCGACTGCTGGAGCGCTTCGAGCCCGACGCCGCCGCCCGATCGGACTCGCAGGTGTACCGCGCCATGGTGTCTGCGTTGCCCGAGGGTGTTGCCGCAGGCGACTACACGACATCCGCGGAGGACAAACCCGCGATCGCGGTGGCCGAGCGGACCGCCGACGCGTGGGGTGGGCGTGACGTGACCGCGGCGGTCCGCAGCTGCGCGAAGGTCATGCCCGGAGCGCTGACGGGCGCGTCCCCACCGTCGAAGGTAGGGTCGTGCATGATGCCGAAGCCGCGCGAATTCCCGGACAGTGCTACGCTTTTCGCCGCGCTGCGAGCGGGACAGATCAATGCGGCGTGGACGACGGCCGCGACGCCAAACATCCCGTCCGAACTGGTGGTGCTGTCCGATAAGACCGGGCTGGTCCAGGCCGAGAACCTCGTTCCGCTGTACCGGCGCAACGAGTTGAACGAGCAGCAGGTGCTGGCCCTCAACGAGGTGGCCGGCGTGCTCGACACCGGGTCGCTGGCCGACATGCGCCGCCAAGTCGCCGAGGGCAAGGAACCAGGGCTGGTGGCCGACGCGTGGCTCGACGCCCACCCGCTGGGCCGCTAACGCACGCACGTAATGGCACTTCTTTACAGCTTGTTGACAGCGAATCTGGTTGACGGCGGCAGGTTGTCAGCCTTTACTGGTTAGGGCGCGTCGGGTGGTCCGGCGGGTTGAATCATGTTTGGAAGTGAGGTGAGCGGCACATGCCGGACGACAGTATCGTGCGGGATACGGCTGCTCCCTTGCGGATCGGTCCCTTGGCGTAACGCCATTCCCGCCTTTGGTCGGTTCGACCACTAGATCTGTCTGGTTTGTGCACGCTTCATCCCGAGTGGGATCGGAGTGCGGCATGCCCTCAACAGTGCTGGGCTCGGTCAAGGCCGCCCGCAACATATTTCGGGTGATTTGCCCATGACGTCGATGCGAACCTTTCCCGCTACTGGAGCCCTCGTCCGCCAGTCGCGTAACTGGGCCGCCGACGTAGCGGTGTTCGTCGGTGCTGCGGCACTGCTGTGGCTGGTCGTACACCTGATCAGCGGAGCGAATGTTCCGTGGACGGTGGAACGGGCACCGTCGACGGTGTCCACCGATCCTGCGAACCTGCCGTACTACGCCGCCCGATCATTGCTGAGGATGTTTGTCGCCCTGGGTTTGTCGCTCGTCTTCACCTTCGTGTACGCGACGGCCGCGGCCAGGCTCCGGCGCGCCGAGAAGGTGTTGATCCCGCTGTTGGACATCCTGCAGTCGGTCCCGATCCTCGGATTCCTCTCGATCACCATCACCGGGTTCATCGCGTTGTTCCCCGGCTCTGAACTGGGTTTGGAATGCGCTGCGATCTTTGCGATCTTCACGTCGCAAGCGTGGAACATGACGTTCGCGTTCTATTACTCGTTGATATCGCAGCCGCGCGAGCTTGACGAGGCATCGCGGTTGTTGCGCTTGTCGCGCTGGCAACGGTTCTGGCGAGTGGACGTGCCGAGCGGGATGATCCCCCTGGTCTGGAACGGCATGATGAGCTTCGGCGGCGGGTGGTTTTTCCTCACCGCGTCAGAAGCGTTGAGCGTCAACAATCATGAGTTCGCATTGCCCGGCATTGGCGCCTATGTTGCAGCGGCCAGCGACGCGGGCGAGCTGAACAGGGTGCTACTGGCGATCGCGGTCATGGTTGTCATGGTCGTCGGCGTGAACGTGCTGTTTTGGCGGCCGCTGACGGCGTGGGCGGAGCGATTTCGGGTCGAGGAATCGGAGGGAGCGGACGCGCCGCGCAGTCTTACCCTGGATGTGCTGCGGCGCTCACGCATTCCGCGCACGCTCGGGCGAACGGTCGGGCGGCTGGTGTATCCGATTGATCGGCTGATGGCGCCACTCGGCGTCGCCGAGCATCCGCTGCGGTCGTCAATGGTGCGCCGCCGGGCCGGCGACTGGCTGTTCGGGCTCACGCTGGGAGTCGCGGTCGGCTACGGGACTTACCGGGTGATCCGCTTCATCAGCGGGGGCGTCGGGTTCGGTGAGGTAGGGCACGCCTTCGCGCTTGGGCTGGCCACCTTCGGCCGAGTTGCGGTGGTCGTGGTTGTCGCAACGCTGGTCTGGGTCCCCATCGGGGTATGGATCGGCTTGAACCCCAAGGTATCCCGGCTGGCGCAGCCGGTCGTGCAGGTGTTGGCGTCGTTCCCCGCGAACTTCCTGTTCCCGTTATTCACCGCGCTGTTGTTGGCGACAGGCGTCAGCTTGAACCTGGGCGGAATTGTGCTGATGGCTCTCGGGTCGCAGTGGTACATCTTGTTCAACGTGATCGCCGGGGCCAGCGCGATTCCCAACGACCTACGGGAAGCGGCCGCGAATTTGCAGCTGAGACGAATGCTGTGGTGGCGCAAGCTGATTCTGCCTGCGATCTTTTCAAGCTACGTGACCGGCGGCATCACCGCGGCAGGCGGTGCGTGGAATGCGTCGATCGTGGCCGAGATCGTCACATACAACGGTACGACGCTCACCGCGACGGGGCTCGGCGCATACATCAGGGACGCTACGTCCGCCGGCGATACGGGCCACATCCTCATTGGTGTGATCGTCATGAGCTTCTACGTGGTGGCCATGAACCGATTCTTCTGGCGCCGCCTGTATTCGCTGTCAGAGCGGCGTTTCTCGTTGTCCTAACTAGATCTTCAACGGAGGTTTGATATGAGAGTCGATAACGAGGTGTTGGTGAGCGTCGAGCACCTCAGCAAGAGCTTCACCGGTGCAGCCGGCGACACCCTACAAGTGCTCGATGACATCAACCTTGAGCTGCGCGCCGGGGAGATCGTCGCGTTGCTCGGCCGCTCCGGATCGGGGAAGTCAACGCTCCTGCGTACCATTGCCGGGCTGATCGGGCCGACGAGCGGCTCGGTGCGATACCGCGGTACCGAGCTCAACGGGGCAAACCCCGGCACTGCGATGGTGTTTCAGACGTTCGCGCTCATGCCGTGGCTCACGGTGCAGGACAATGTCGAGCTCGGACTGGCCGCGCGTGGGCTTTCGCCCGCCGACCGCCGTGCCCATGCCCTTGATGCGATCGACCTCATCGGGCTGGATGGCTTCGAATCCGCCTATCCCAAAGAGCTTTCAGGTGGGATGCGCCAACGAGTCGGGTTCGCTCGTGCGCTTGTCCTCGAACCGGACCTGCTGCTGATGGACGAGCCGTTCTCTGCACTCGACGTTCTCACCGCGGAGAACCTGCGTACGGAGCTGATGGCGTTGTGGACCGGCCAGAACTTCCCGACACGGTCGATCTGCCTTGTCACGCACAACATCGAAGAGGCCGTTCTACTCGCCGACAGGGTGATGGTGTTGGGTGCCAACCCGGGTCACATCCGCGCCGAGGTTCCTGTCGAACTCGACCGGCCGCGCGACCGTCGCTCCACATCGTTCTCGGTACTAGTCGACAAGCTCTACGAACTGCTCACGGGTGCCGAACCCGGCGTCACCGAGCCCGAGCCCACAGTAGCAACACCGACGACTCGGCCCCTTCCCGGCGCGACGGTGGGTGGCATGGCCGGTCTCGTCGAAATCGTGTACGCGCGAGGCGGACACGCCGATATGCCGGACATTGCCAATGAGCTCAACTTCGAGATCGATGACCTGCTGCCGCTGGTCGACGCCGCAGCGATGCTTGACCTGCTTCACGTCAGCAATGGTGACCTCGAACTCACCGCAGTGGGACAGGAGTTCACCACCGCAGACATCCAGACCAGCAAGCAGATATTCGCCGCGCAGGCGCGCAGCCGCGCGCCACTGGTGCGCACGATCTGCAAGGCACTCGGTGCGAGCGCCGACGGCGACCTGCGGGCTGGGTTCTTTCTCGATCTGCTCAGGCGCGGGTTCGGGCCGGAGGATGCGAAGCAACAGCTCGACACCGCGATCGACTGGGGGCGATACGGCGAGCTGTTCGACTACGACACCGACACGGATCAGATAAGTGCCGCGTGACGTCAGTGCGCGTTGGGCACCAACCGCGACATCACCGACGAGAACAGCCGCTGGTATCCCGACCCGGTGACCCGGACGATGAGGTCGAGCGCCTTGGCGTCGGGTCCGACGAGCACGCGGGCGCGGTTCTTGCGCACACCGTCGAGGATGATCTTCGCCGCCTTCTCCGGCGGCGTGCTCGCCAGCTTCTTGTCGAAGGTCTGCGCCAACTCGTCCTTGTCGATGCCCTCGACCGCCGTCATGTTGCGTGCGATGTTGGTCTTGATGCCGCCGGGGTGAACCGTCGTCACCTTGACCGGATGCCCGGCCGCCATCATCTCCTGGCGCAGCGCCTCGGTGAATCCACGCACGGCGAACTTCGCGGCGTTGTACGCGGCCTGGCCGGGCACCGAGAACAACCCGAACACGCTGGAGATGTTGATGACGTGGCCGTCGCCCGATGCGATCAGGTGGGGGAGGAACACCTTGGTGCCGTTGACGACGCCCCAGAAGTCGACGTCCATCACCCTTTCGATGTCCTTGAACTGGCTGACCTCGACGTCGCCTGCGAACGCGATGCCCGCATTGTTGTAGATCTGGTTGACCTTGCCGAAGTGCTCCTTGACCGCGTCGGCATACAACTCGAACGCCTCGCGCTCGGTGACATCGAGCCGGTCGGCCTTCACCGGCGCACCGATGGCTTTCAACTGTTCCTCGGTGGCTGCCAGGCCCTCGGTGTCGACGTCGCTGATCGCCACGCTGGCGCCCGAGCGGCCCAGCTCGACGGCCAGCGCCTGCCCGATGCCCGACCCGGCGCCCGTCACAGCGGCGACCTTTCCGGCGAAGCCCTCCATAACCACTCCCTCGTGTCAGTTGACTCGGGTCGAGGCTAGTCGGTACCGACGGTCCCACATTGAGTGGCCCTCAAAGGCTAGGGTTCGACCATGGCGAGTGACAGAACCGGGCCATCGCGTTCCCTGTTGCCGTGGGTTGCGGCGGCACGCGTCGGTGTTGGAGCAGTCATGCTCGTGGCGCCGAACAGAATCTTCAAACCGGGCTCCGGGACGGAAACGCTGCTCATGCAAACCATCGGGATCCGGGATGTCGTCATCGGCTCCGGTGGGTGCGCTGCCTGGGCCCGGGGGGCTGACGGGGAGCTGCGAAGGTGGGCAACCGTCGGCCTGATAAGCGACAGTGCCGACTTTTGTCTGGGGTTACGCAGCAAGCGACTCGTCGGCACCAAGAGCGCGATGATCGCCACACTCTCGCCCGTGCCGTTCATCGTCGCAGGGCTGCTCGGCTTCACTCGCGGCACGCCAAAGCCCTGACCCCGACACCTACGGTGGTGATCAGCCCGGCTTGGTCGCCGTCACAAGGTGCGTGCCCATGCCCGGGCCCCACCACATTCGCCTGCCCAGACCGCGCCGACGGGCGTCGATCCATCCGAGTTCGCGAAGCTGCCGGACGTGCCTGCGGGTGGCCCAGATGTCGGCGAGGACGAGGCGGCCTCCTGGGCGAAGCATCACGGGCGGCCTCGCGAGCCATCAGAACGATGAAGGATGCATCTTCGGCGGTTGCGGAACGCAGGCGCATATTCGAAGCGTGGGCCATCCACCAATGATTCCAGCCCGGAGGTGCGCACCTCGAACCTGTCGGCGACGCCCTCGAGTTCATCGCCGCGGATGAACGCCGATCTAACGGGGGGCAGGCAGTCCGTGTTCGAGTAAGTCGAACACGGCGTTGAGGGCGTCGAGCGAGTCGGGTTCGTCTCCGACGAATTGAGGGATTTCGAGAACGAACCGCGCGACGGCGCGTGCGGTGAGGTCGTCGGGGGCGCGGCCGAGTTCTGCTGCAATGGCTTCGGCGAGCGGCGCTTCGCAGCGGATCCACAGTTTGCGTGAGTAGTCGCGCAGCGCAGGGGTGTTCATGATGAGGTCTGTGAAGCGGCGGAATTCGGGCGTCGGATCGGGTCGAAAGGGTCCGCGTCGGGACATGAACTCGCGCAGTGCGGCCATCACGGTCTGACCGGCCTGCCGGTCCCGCACAGCGGACAGCAGACCTTCCATC
>JAVXWV010000903.1:0-3305 GCA_032230775.1 Mycobacterium sp.
GAGGTCCGCCCGTGCCATACGGCACACCTGTCGAGGACCCGCGGATGACCCTGCCGATGAACAAGTTCCCCTTCATCCCTCCGCAGGTGGATCCCGATCCGGGGCCGCCTGTGGTGCAGTTGCCACCGGGCGTCGCCCCCGGCCCGGGACCTGCGCCGCACGGGCCGTTCCCGTTGCCGGTGCCGCCGAACGACAACGGCCAGCCACCGCCATGGCCCTATTACGCGCCGCCGGATCAGGTGGTACCGCCGTACGGTAGGCCTGCGCCGCAAGCGCCCCCGGCTCCGCCCGCGCCCCCGGTCGACGGAGGGCAACCGCTGCCCGCCGAGGCGCCGATGGCCAGCGGGCCGTCGGTTGCGACGTATGACCAGAACGGCAAGTTCGTCGACCCCGCCGGTGGAACTGGCGTCCTGGCAGCGGCTACTGACAAACTGGCGCCTGCAGAGAATTGGGTTGATCTGATGTTGGCTCCAAGGCAGGCATGATGACAGAAGACACGGTTTCGGCGGCCTCGGAGGGCAGGAGCGTAGCGACCCGGGAAAGCGAATCCGCGTCGAAGCCCGTAAGGCGGCGTGCGTCCAGGGCTGCGGGCCCGACGAGCAGCACGGCGCCGTCGGCCACGGGCGTCAGCGTTGAGATTCCGACGCCTGCCAAGATCCGTACCAGCAGGCCGGCGCCGCCGCCCCGCAGGCAACCGAACCGGGCGCTGGTGGTGACCATCGCGCTGTCCGCGGCGTTCGTGGCGGCGGCCGTGACGGGGTTGTTCGCCTGGTTGGCGTTCGACGGCAACCGGCACATGGAGGCCGACGCCGCCCGTAAACAGCAGTTCGTGGACACCGCGTCACAGGCCGTCGTCAATATGTTCAGCTACAACCAGAACACCATCGACGAGAGCGTCAACCGGTTCGTCAACGGCACCAGTGGGCCGCTGCGCGACATGATGAGCCAGGGCAACAATGTCGACAACCTGAAGGCGATCTTCCGCGACACCAACGCGACCTCGGAAGCCGTCATCAACGGCGCCGCGATGGAGGGCAAGATCGACGACATCGCCAAGAACGCGGCGGTGCTGGTGTCTGTCCGGGTGACGGTGACGGACCTCGACGGCGTCAATTCCCCGTCCCGGCCGTATCGGCTGCGGGTGATCGTGCACGAGGACGACGCAGGCCACATGACGGCCTACGACCTCAAGTACCCGGACGGCGGCAACTGATGCGTAACTGGGTCGCCAAACTGCTTGGCGCTGTGACGATCCTGCTCGCCTTGGGATTCGTCGCGTTCGCGGGTGTCGGCGGCTGGTTGTATTGGAACCGCGTCGAGATGCGTGGCGAGCAGGCGGCCCGAGACGAGCTGGCTCCGTTGGCGGCCAAGCAGATTCCGCAGGTATTCGGCTACGACTACCAGACCGTCGAGCGCAGCCTCAACGAGGTGTATCCGCTGCTGACACCCGACTACCGGCACGAGTTCGAGGACCGCGCGAACAAGGACATCATCCCACAGGCGCGCGAACGGCAGCTGGTCAGTCAGGCCAACGTGGTCGGCGTGGGAGTGTTGAGCGCGCAACGGAATTCGGCCTCGTTGATGGTGTACATGAACCGCACCCTCACCGACAAGTCCAAGACGCCGATCTATGACGGCAGTCGCCTGCGCGTCGACTATCAGAAGATCGACGGCAAGTGGCTGATCAAATACATCACCCCGATTTAGGGGCGTCGCTTTTTGTCGATGCCAGCGCGTCGAGAAATGACCGCGCCCAGCGGTCGACGTCGTGCGCGAGAACCTGCCTGCGCAGCGCGCGCATCCGTCGCCTGCCTTCTTCCGGCGTCTGATTCAACGCGGCCTCGATCGAGTCCTTGACGCCCTCGAGGTGATGCGGGTTCGTGAGGTATGCCTGGCGGAGTTCGGCTGCGGCGCCGGTGAATTCGCTCAGCACCAATGCGCCGCCGAGGTCGCTGCGGCAGGCCACGTACTCTTTGGCCACCAAATTCATCCCGTCACGCAGCGGGGTGACCAGCATGACGTCGGCCGCTACGAAGAACGCGATCAATTCGTCGCGCGGCACCGGCCGGTGCAGGTAGTGCACGATCGGATGGCCCACTTCGCCGTATTCGCCGTTGATGTGGCCGACTTGGCGCTCGATGTCTTCGCGCATCTCGATGTAACTCTCAACGCGCTCCCGGCTTGGCGTCGCGAGTTGCACCAAAACGGTGTCATCGCGGTTGGCCCGGTGCTCGGCGAGCAGCTCCGAAAACGCCCGCAGCCGAACGTCAATGCCCTTGGTGTAGTCGAGCCTGTCGACGCCGAGCAGGATCTTTCGCGGGTTGCCGAGTTCGCTGCGGATCTCGCGCGCTCGCTGCCGGATGGCGCGAGTGCGGGCCTGCTGGTCCATCGCTGTGGAGTCGATGGAGATCGGGAAGGCGCCGACCTTGACAGTGCGGAAGCCTACGTCGATCTCACCGAAGCGGGAACGCACGCCGACCGTCGCGCGTGAGGTATTCGCACCGACGAGACGGCGGGCCAGGATCATGAAATTCTGTGCGCCGCCTGGCAGATGGAACCCGACCAGGTCGGCGCCGAGCAATCCTTCGGTGATCTCGGTCCGCCACGGCATCTGCATGAACAGCTCCACCGGTGGGAACGGGATATGCAGGAAGAAGCCGATCGTCAGATCGGGCCGCAGCATCCGCAGCATCTTCGGCACCAGCTGTAGCTGGTAATCCTGCACCCACACCGTCGCGCCCTGTGCGGCCTCCTTCGCGGTGGCCTCGGCAAAGCGGCGGTTGACGTCGACGTACGAATCCCACCACTCGCGGTGGTAAATCGGCTTGACGATGACATCGTGGTACAGCGGCCACAGGGAGGCGTTCGAGAAGCCCTCGTAGTAGTTCTCAATGTCGTCGGCCGAGAGGCGCACCGGGCACAGGCGCATGTCGTCCTGCTCGATCGGCTCCTCGTCGGCGTCGGCGAGGCCGGGCCAACCGATCCACGCGCCGTGCCGACGGCGAAGCAGCGGCTCCAGTGCGGTGACCAGCCCGCCCGGGCTCCGTTTCCACTCGGTGCTGCCGTCGGGCAGCCGCTCCATGTCGACCGGCAGCCGGTTGGCCACGACGACGAAGTCGGAATCCCCGGAGCCGCCCTTCCGGCCGCCCCGCGGAGCCACTAGGCCTCTTGTTTCGAGGGTCCAATGCCGAGCATCGAAAGGAAGACCCGGCATTCGTCGGCGTCGGTCGCGTATGCGGCGACTACCCGCCTGGCCTGGCGGGCGGTGTGGTCGGCGAGTGGTTCGACGTCGCCGAGCTCGGCGG